>JALUWC010000486.1 GCA_027019885.1 Geoglobus sp. | reverse complement strand
GAGTGGCTCATTGACTACGATATAGCCTTCTACTATACAAATGGTACACCAGTTCCAAAACATCGCTGTCCTGTTATTCAGAGGTTTCAGATGACAAATAAAAACTTAATAGAGCTAAAACCTGGGGAATCCATCAAATTTGTTTTGAAAGCAGATGCCTGGAGAGGCTGCTGGATTCTGAGAAAAGGAGAGTATCTGCTGAAGGCAATTTATTTCACAGGGGAACCTGAAAATGAAAAGATAACAAAGCCCTACTGGGTGGGCAGGATAGAATCAGGAGGAGTGAGGGTGGTTGTAGAGTAATGGTTAAGAAGGGCTTGCAAAGGGTATTAACTATGAACGATGGATGTCTAAATTCGCTGAGAGTTATGGGGACAATCCTTATTTTCACGCCTTTAATAGTGGCCCTGCCTGCCATCCTGTATGCGGTAACAACCGGGAAAAGTGTAAGCCTTGGAGCTGGAAGCGCGGGATATGCAGCTGGGTTGATGATTGCAGCCGGGTTGGTAACCCTGATATACGTTTCAATAAAGGAGTTCAAGGGGGAGAGATGATGGAGATACTGCTCGCTCTTATCGCATTAGCATGAATTATCCTCTGGATTAGAAGTGCAACTCAAATAAAAGACAATAGAGCAAGAGCCATGGATATTATCGTTATAGGCATAATTTTATCCATTGTCCCCCAGTTTACAGATAGAAGCAAAAGTCTCAGCATCGCGTGGGTTCTGATATTCTCCTACGGAGTCCTTGTGCTTCTTACTGAAAAATTCAGAGAGGGTGCAGAAGAGTGATAAAAATGGTCCTCTCCAACCAGCACGTAAACTGAGTACGAACTTCGCTTATATTACTATGTTAACGATGTAATATCTCTCTCCACCAAAAGTACATCTGAATTTACTTCATAACCACAATTTAATAAAAATAAACCTGAAAGCTTTATTTTAGGATACGGGAAAAATCCCTCTTCCAGTGATATACATGTATCCGCATCTCATTGTTCAAAATACGAAATGGAATATGTTGGAAGAGGTACTTAAAAATATTCGATTCCCGGACGAACCTGTCCAAATAAGGGGAAAACCCATTATGAGTGGCGGCTGATTTTCACTTACACATGAATGGTGGAGGGTTCATATCCGAGCTGCTCACTCTGGGCATCTTCCAGCGGGACAGGTATCCAGCTGAGCTAAAGCTTTTCGTCAGAGTTAGCCACATATTTCTCAGCAGCTACCGCAGGATAGCAAGGGTTTTATCCTTTTTAAAACAACCAAGAGTTCTGTGCACTACTGGGTAACCAGGTTCAAAGAGAGAGTCAAAGTGAGTATGGCGAAGCTGCCCTGAAGCAGGCCAACTTCTTCGCCTATACCTTTATGCTCTACTACAACCACCTGAGGTGAGGCAATGTTATTTGGACAGGTCCGAAAATTTTAAGTAGTATTGTTACAGTAGGCAAAAACGGATGGAAGGTGAGATATGAAGAAAAGTCAGTATATGCGTCTAGTAGGGAGTGAGCAAATAAAGCCTAAAATTGTTG
>JALUWC010000485.1 GCA_027019885.1 Geoglobus sp. | reverse complement strand
ATTCATAGGTTATTTTCCACTCAGGAGCACGTGGCCTGAGTGCGAGAAGAGATATCCAGCTCGGTTGTGTTGGTTTTGAGGTTACTGAATGATGATTAAATGATGGCTGTCCTTATTTTTTATTCTATAATAACTACATTGTCCATCTAAGAAATTTAGGCGGCACACCTTTTAGCGCAATATAAAAGCCAATATATGACAATCCACCGCACACCAACCCCCCAAGCAATGCCGCAATAGACACTCCTTCATCAAGCATCACAAACAATGCAAGCGGCACTCCACCTATAGTTAGTAATCCTAAAAAGAATGAGCCAAGCCTCGCAATGAAACCTAATTTATCCACTTCAATAATCTCACTTACCTATCTGCCCAAGATATAAAAGCCCTATTTAGTGATGTCCGAATAAATGAACCACCATAGCTCCCAGCTTCCCAGGCAGTTGTAACCATTGCGCCATTCACAACAGCAGCACCCGCAACCAAACGAAAAGTTGCTGCATTCGTAGCAAGATGTGGCCTCAATTTCTCACAACTGATTGTCGCACTGAAATGGCGCGAAGGAATCACACACACTTTATAGTCATCTATAACCCAAATCCGTAAATGAGGCTTTTTTAACTCCTTGTGCGCAAGTAATACATATTCTGCAGATACCTTACGGATCAAAGCATCATCGACGTAAACCTCCATCGCCTGAAGATTGACTTCTCTTGGCTCTAAAAACAATTCACCTGCCGCTAGTTCCGTTTCCAACTTGTCACCTTCTTTGTAAGTCACCTTTATACGGACTCTATCTTCAGTAGCATTGTAAAATCCAGGGCCTTTCGCCGAAGTAATCGACTGCGCAATATTCATGACACAGAAAAGAAAAAAAACAAGCACAAACTTAGATGTGGTATTCAGCATGCTCATTTACCGAAACACCCTTTGCCTCTTAGCATATTCATCAGCAGCGCTTTCAAACGGATTGTTCTGCGAAATTCCTCCGTTTAAGAAATATGCCGGTAGAAAAAATGGGCCATAACGCTGATAATCAAAAGTGTGGAAACGCTCATGATCACCGAGCCGCACTTTCTCTGAATTAGGAACTGGTAATCCGCGTGATAACAGATTCGCTTGTGCCCAGTATGTAGGAACCAATGCATCCAGAGTGGGCCCGGTGTTTATTATTACATTCCCTAATGTCATTGCACCGCCCGGCCCCCAAGGAAAGTTATTAAACACAATTGCATTATCTTGAATTGTTGGCCAACTACCTCCAAAAGGAATACCAACCATACCAACAGTGAATCCTATAATTGTGTTTGGCAGTGCCCAGATTTTTCCTACGACATCTAAGACCCCACGTGCAAACCCTCCACCACTTTGCTGTTGTACGCCACCACTGAACAGTGCAGCGAACGCTGCCGTCCGTGCCCCATTTGCGAATTTCCCACCTGCAATGGAACTTGCTGTCCCACCAACTACCGCTGCCGCAACCGAGCCTGCAATAGGGTCACCATTAGTAGCTGCTTGAATCCGCCCAGATACTGACTTCGTAAACGCAGCACTCA
>JALUWC010000484.1 GCA_027019885.1 Geoglobus sp. | reverse complement strand
CAATTCTTTCGTTCCCTTTTCTGTCAGCTTGCAAATCTTCTTTCTCGCATCTCCCGTTCGTTCCATCTCAAAAGATACCAACCTCTTCTCTTCTAATGAGTGAGATACAGGATAGACTGTATCCGGACCGCTGATACTCAGCTTTTTCATGATGTCAGTGCCACATAAAGGACTCTCATTTAAAAGGAACATGATCTTCAATTGCAGACTGCCTTTAATCTTAGTTTCAGGGAAATCCACATCGAGCACCGGTAAATTCACCAAGTCTTGTATAGCATTATCGCAGATGCCGATATCGTGTATACCGGTATGTGTGTCCCACCAACTTCATGGAGGGTGACTAAAAAGATATTAAGCTAAAATATGTTTTTGCTTCTATGTCGAGACTATCGAGTATCTCTTTTTATTAAATTCAGGAGGAGCCGATCACAGTATTTTGAGGCATCTCTCTTTGGCAGGCAGATCCATGGATAATTCTTATAAACTGACTGAAATTTGTGCATGATGTCCTGTGGTTCGGGACAGAAGGAATGTCGCAATACTCATGAGACTCCCAGGGCCCGTAGCCTAGCTAGGATAAGGCGGCAGCCTCCTAAGCTGCAGATCCCGGGTTCAAATCCCGGCGGGCCCGTTTGACAGAATTAAATTGGTTTTCACAGCCTTTCAGCCAATATCATTTTTACGATGATTTTTTATCTGATGGGGTTATAATCTGTGTATGGGCAGGCTGAAACTTGTTGTTGAAAGTGTTGAAGGTACATGTCATGCAGGTTACAGTGCTGGAGATGTAATCGAAATAGAAGAGCCAGTTGCAAAGGGGAGGATATGCATATATGCATTCTCAGCGTTAATCCCGTACATAACTCCCGCTTACAGAAAAACACCTCCCGATGACTGGATAAATCAGGTGGAGATTCTGCAATGTCCCGATCCTGAAAACACAGTGAGGTTTAGAATTGTCAGGGAGTAGCATAAAAACTTCCCGCTCATAAATGAGAGCGCCGGGGGTGGGATTCGAACCCACGCGGGCAGAGCCCAGTGGCTTAGCAGGCCACCGCCTTACCACTCGGCAACCCCGGCTTTCAGATCGCTAAGTGGCTCACAATTTTTAAACATTTTGATGCACCTCTCCTCTGATTTCAGGTAAGCTGAAATCATAATCAGCCTGATTTCCATGGTGTCCAAAATCGTTTTATCGGATGGAGGATTATGATAAATGATGATCAAAGTTGGGTGCTGTGGTTTTCCGGTTGCAATGCAGAAGTATGTGAGAACTTTCAGTGTTGTTGAGGTTCAGAAGACATTTTACAGACCTCCTGAACCTGAAACTGCTGAGAGATGGAGGACCATTTCTGGAATGGAGTTTGAGTTCACTGTAAAGGCCTTTCAGGTTATAACTCACCCTCCATCCTCCCCAACCTACAGAAAGGCAAAGCTTGATATCAATGATGGTGGGTTTTTCAGGCCGATAAAAGCTGTTTTTGATGCATGGGACAAAACGAGAGAGATTGCCAAAATTCTGAATGCGAAAATAGTCGTGTTTCAAACACCGAAGTCCTTTGCTGAGAGTGATGAGAATCGGAGAAATATAAAAGAGTTTTTCAACTCAATTGAGAGAGACTTCATTCTCTGCTGGGAACCGAGGGGGTGGAATGAGGAGAGCATCAGGGAGATATGTGAGAAGCTCGATTTGGTGCATGTTGTCGATCCTTTTATTGGGAAAAGCGTTTATGGTCAGATAAGGTACTTCAGACTCCACGGCTTCAATTACAGACACAAGTACAGCGATGGGGAGCTTGAATGGCTTGCTGAAGAGGTGAGAAAATTCAGGGAGTGCTACGTTATGTTCAATAATGTTCACATGTTTGATGATGCCCAGAGATTTCAAGAATTGTTAAAGCTTTTATAATATCTCTTTTCACTGCTTTTGATGCTTGGAACGGTGATAAATACACTTTCGATTGTATTTATGGGGCTTTTTGGATACTTTGCAGGAAGAAAACTCAATGAAGATCTGAGAGAATACCTGATGAGGGTTATGGGGATTGTGGTTTTTGTAGTGGGACTTAGAATGGCATTTGAGACTTCAAATTTCGCCCTTATGACACTTTCGATTATAAGTGGTTCCTTTAGCGGGCATGTCTTAGGGATTGAAAACAGGCTTGAAGGCTTTGGCAAAAAAATTGAGCGGAGATTTGAGGGATCAAAGTTTGCAGAAGGATTTATAAGCGGAACTCTCCTCTTCTGTGTCGGTTCTATGGCAATAATTGGTCCGATTCAGGAGGCTTTGACTGGAGACATGACAGTATTGCTCACCAAATCTGTCCTCGATGGGATTGCATCAGTGGTTCTTTCTTCAACTTTGGGGATAGGTGTTCTGTTCTCCGCAATTCCCGTGCTTGTTTACCAGTCCTTCTTTTATTTCGGTGCTACAGCAGTTAAGGGATACGCAACTGCCGGTATGATCTCAGAGATAACTGCCATTGGAGGTGTGCTGATTGTTGCCATAGGCTTGGACCTCATGGAAGTTGTAGATCTGAAACCCGGAAACATGCTTCCCTCGTTCGTTTTCATCCCTGTTTACATGAAACTGCTGTCGTTAGGATTTTTGATTGTTTGAACTGCACTGGGTTCTCGGGCTCAAGCAACATCTGTAAAAAATTAAAAATTCAAGACTGCATGGCGGGATTATCTGGATCTCCTTCTGTAAATAGCGTAAACCGCTCCAATGGCTGCAGCAGATACGAAGATTCCAAACCCTGGGCTTCTTTTACTTTGCTCCCCAGTTCCAGCCTTCATGGGTGTGCTCTGTTTCTCCATCTGAATGCTCTTCTCAACATTAGCAATCTTCTTCTGCGTATCATACCATGCCAGCATTCTGCCGTATTTATCCATCACCGCATCCACTATTCCGTGCCAGTGAGAGTAGTCAGGCCCCATCATCGCTGCACCCATTCTCCATCTTCTCCCATCATGATGCCATATGTAATACCACATGAACTCCGGATATTCATCCAGCCTGTTTGTCTTGTTTGCCAGGGCTTCAGATGGCAGCTTTCTTGGGGTTCTGATCATTTCCTCGTTGGTGGATAAAAACAGAGTTCTTCCACATGAAATGATTTTTCTTTAGATGTCTTACTGATTTTCATTCAGTTTCATAAACCATAAATTTTTATTTAGAAAGTTGAGAAGGTGGAAGCATGCGAAATGTGAGAATCTTTGACACAACTCTCAGAGATGGAGAGCAAACTCCAGGCATATCGTTTCCTCTTAACTACAAAATTCAGATTGCAAGACAGCTCGACAAGCTTGGAGTGGATGTTATAGAGGCTGGTTTTCCAGCTGCAACTCATGGAGAGTTTGAAGCGGTTAGGGAAATATCAAATCTCGGATTGAATGCAACTGTATGTGGTCTGGCGAGAGTTGTGAGAGGAGATATTGACACAGCAATTCAGGCAGATGTTGATATGGTTCACGTCTTTATCTCAACCTCCAAAATCCAGATTGAGCATACCGTCAAAAAAAGCAGGGAAAAAATTGTGGAGGATTCTGTGAGAGAGGTGGAGTACATAAAATCCCATGGCATGGAATGCATGTTTTCTGCGATGGATGCAACAAGAACTGAAATAGGTTACCTGAAAACAATATACAAGGCGGTTGAGGAAGCTGGAGTTGACATAATCAATGTTCCCGATACTGTTGGAGTTGCAACTCCATTCCAGATGTATGATCTCATATCAAAGCTCAGGGAACATCTCAGGGTTCCAATTGATGTGCACTGCCACAACGATTTTGGACTGGCTGTTGCAAACACCTATGCAGCAGTGAAGGCTGGAGCAGATGAAGTTCAGGTTACAGTCAATGGAATTGGCGAGAGAGCAGGAAATGCAAGTCTGGCAGAAGTTGTTATGCTTATTTCTGCGGTTGAAGGGCTGAAAACAAACATCAAAACAGAATACCTTGTTGAGACAGCAAGACTTGTTGAAAGGCTTTCAGGAATCAAGCTCCCACCCAACACACCGATAGTTGGGGATAATGCATTCAGTCACGAAAGTGGAATTCACGCCCATGGTGTTCTGAGCGAAGCATCAACCTTCGAGCCGGGTGTGATAACACCTGAGATGGTAGGGCACAGAAGAAGAATAGTTGTCGGAAAGCATGCTGGAAGGCATCAGATAAAGAAACTGCTTGAAGATGCTGGCTATTTCGTCAGCGAGGACATACTTTCGAAAATAGTTGAGAAGGTTAAAGATCTCGGCGATAGAGGTAAGAAAGTGACAGATCTTGATGTGATAACGCTTGCAGAGGTTATGATGGGAGAGATAAGGAAGGAGGAGAGAGCCATAATCATTGACGAGGCAACAATTCTCACGGGTAACAGGATAACCCCCACGGCCATTATAAATGCTGAGGTGAGCGGAGAGAAAAGAGTCACATCTGCAATTGGTGTTGGGCCGGTTGATGCTGCACTGAAGGCTGTTGCACAGCTTGTGGGTAAAACAATAAGGATCACAGAGTTCAAGATGGATGCAATTACAGGTGGAAGCGATGCTCTGGCAGAGGTTTACGTTACTGTTGAAGATGAGGAGGGCAGAAGCTTTACAGCGAGAGGAGCCGGTCCGGATATTGTTATGGCGAGTGTTGATGCCGTGATAAATGCAGTGAATTACCTTATGAAGGTGAGGGCAAGATAAACATGGAGATTGCAGACATACACTGTCACATCAATTTTGACAGCTTTAACGGAGACAGGGATGAGGTCATTAATAGAGCGAAAATTGCAGGGCTGGAATTCGTTATAGATTCTGGTTTCGATTACGCATCAAACGAGAGGTCTCTGAGAATATCGCAGATGTATGAGGGGTACGTTTACTCAACCATGGGATTCTCGCCAAACAGAATTGGAAAATCCGATTACAGATATGCTCTGAACCAGATACTTGAGTTCTCCGACAGTATTGTGGCTGTTGGAGAGGTTGGGATCGACCTGAAAAAGGCCAAAGCCAGCTATGAGAAGCAGAAGGAAATCTTTCTGGAATTTGTGAGAGTTGCCGAAGAAATTGAGAAACCACTCGTTATCCATGCCAGAAAGGCTGAGGAGAGAGTCTTCAACATAATTAAGAGCAGAGACATCACTGCTGTTTTTCACTGTTACACAGGCAGTGAGAGCCTTGTGAGACAGATTCAGGATGCTGGATTTTACATTTCTCTTTCGACACTGGTGTGTTTCGCTGATAATGTGGAAAAGCTTGTAAGACACGTTGATCTTGATTATCTGCTTCTTGAAACCGACAGCCCTTTTCTTTCTCCACTGAAAGGCAGAAATGAACCGTCCAATGTAAAGTTTGCATACCAGAAAATTTCACAGATTATGGATGTCAATAATGATGATGTTTCCAACAAACTTATAAAAAATGGAAGTGAAGTTTTCGATATACATCCTTAACATCTTTGGTGGTGATGATGCCCATAAAACCATCGATAAATGTCCCCAAAATACAGAAATTCAGGAAGGTGCTTTCATCCAGAAAGAAAGAAGATAAAAAGAGTATAGGAGTTCTTGTTGACGGTCCGAACATGCTAAGGAAAGAGTTCAACCTTAACCTGAAGGAGATAAGAGAAATTCTCAATGATTACGGCGATATAAAAATTGCCAAGGTGTTTCTGAATCAGTACGCTGGAGACAAGCTTGTTGAGGCTGTTGAAAATCAGGGCTTTGAGCCCGTCATAACATCGGGAGATGTTGATGTCAGAATGGCAGTGGAGGCGATGGAAATAATATACAATGAGAACATAGATGCTCTTGCCCTTGTTACAAGAGACGCTGACTTCAAGGCTGTTCTTAAGAAGGCAATGGAGATGGGTAAAGAAACAATAATCATCGGTGCAGAGCCTGGATTTTCAACGGCTTTGAAAAACTCTGCTGATGTGGCAATAATCTTGAATGAGGATGAGTACTCTGAAGAAGAGGAGCATGGGGGGGAGTGAGACTCTTTTCATTTATGAACATGGAGTCTGCATGGAAAGGCTTCCTGACAGCATAGCAGTGGAAGGAATGGCAATGTTCAAAGGCATGATGGAGTTTGGAAAGTATTTTGACCTTGTTTCATTTGTCAGAGATGAATTTTCCGGTATTTTTCCTTTCAGGAACTCCGGTTTTGATGAATGCCTTGAGAAGGCTGACAAGGCCATAATAACTGCTCCTGAAAATGACATGACCCTGTTTGATCTCACAAGGAAAATCGAAAAACGCGGTGTTGAAAATCTCGGATCTTCAAGCAGAGCAATTGAAATGACCTCAGACAAGTGGAGGCTTTACAGAAAGCTCAGAAATAAAGTTAACATGCCAGAAACATCCACCACTGAACTTGATGGGAAATATGTTGTCAAACCAAGAATCTCATGTGGTGGAGAGGGCATATCAGTTGGTGGTGAGGTTAAAGAGGGCTACATAGCCCAGGAGTACATAGATGGGAAAAATCTCAGCGTGAGTCTTTTTGCTGGAGCTGACATTCATGTTCTGAGCGTAAACAGACAGATTCTCGATAATTTTGAGTACAGAGGGGCTGTTGTTCCTGAAAAGGCTGAAAAGGAAACCATTGATGAAGCCATAAATGCTGTTTCGGCAATAAAGGGTCTCAGTGGATATGTTGGAGTTGACATGATCGAGGCTGATGTGCCCTATGTGATTGAGATTAACGCAAGGCTCACAACACCCTTCATCGCCTTTGGATTTGTTTACGGCCTGAGCTATGCTGACATGTACTCTCAGATCTCCAGCGGAAAAGAGCTTAAAGTCTCACAAAAAAGGAGAGTGATGCTTCTCAAGTCATCGGGAGAGGGTTACGTGTCCTACAGGGGCCACTCCATAGTTTTAAAAACAATCGGTGATATCTGATTTCAATGATTTCAGTTGTGATACCAGCATACAATGAGGCAGGGAGGCTTGAGAGAAACATCGAAGCTCTTATTGGCTTTCTGGAGAGCAATCTTGAGGAGTTTGAGATAATAATATCTGAGGACGGCTCAACTGACGGGACTGATAGAATAGCTCGGAATCTTTCTGAAAGATATTCTTTCGTCATTCACCTCCACAGCGATGAGAGGCTTGGAAAGGGAAAAGCAGTTCTGAATGGAATAAAAAAGGCAAAGGGAAATATTGTTGTATACATGGATGCAGACCTCTCAACAGACCTCTCACATCTGATGGAACTTGTGGATGCGATAAGAGACGGGTACGATATTGCGATCGGATCCAGGCTTCTTAAGGGAAGCAAAACATCCCGTCCATTCACAAGAGATTTTCCCTCAAAGGTTTACAACTTCCTTGTCAGATTGCTGCTCAAATCCAGAATCCATGATCACCAGTGCGGA
>JALUWC010000483.1 GCA_027019885.1 Geoglobus sp. | reverse complement strand
ACAATGTATTTTGAAAAGAGGAAGCAACCCCTAAACTCTCATGACAAAATTAAACTGCTGCATTCTGATAACAGCGAAGGTGAATACTGTGCTTTAGCTATAAAGCTCATTCTGGAACTCAATATTAAGCTTGCATGTTCAGTCAGTTTAGACAAGCAAGAAGGATTGGATCCTCAAAACTACGAAAACTTTAATGCTGCCCTTGAGAGGATATGGGAAGGTTACTTTAGGGAAATCGAAAACAGTTCAGATCAGTATGCGTTCAACCTTACGGGAGGATATAAGGGTATAGCAGTAATTTTAGGAGGCCTTGCCTACAAAATGCAGCACGCAGGAGTGACAATTTTTTATCTTCATGAAACCTCCAATTATGAGAATATTGCTGTTAATGGATTCAGGGATGGAAAGCTGTCTGGTGGTTTGATTGAACTAAATTCCGGTGAATACACACATCAGTTTGGGCTTAACTTGTTTGAGTGATAAGGAATGAAACTTAAAACAATAAAGGATAGCTTTAGCCAGAAATCGTTACACGATCTCAAGAAGTTTTACAATCTGGATTTTCAAAAGCCTTTGAGCTCTCCTCCCCAAAATCTGGAGCAAGCATTAGCAGCTTGGCACCTTGCAATGGAGAACACCTCTCCTCGTCTTGAAGAATATAAGGCTTCGTGGCAAAACTACTGGCTGAACTGCTGTTTAAGTAGTAAATGTGATCATATGTTCCTTATTTTAAAAGCTTGTGGAATTGACAGGGAAGATAATGTTGAAGATCTTATAAACAATGAAGTCTTTTTAAACAAAATTACCTTGGAGTCTAAGGCTGGGGAAGGTGTTTACAAAAAAACTATAGCAGACTGGTATCTGAGAAGATACAACGGAACGATGGCGCGGAAGATATTGAAGCCATTCAGTTGCTGGGATAAGCTCAAGCTGTTTTATAATTTATGGAAGATATTGGAGCCGTTCAGTTGCTGGGATAAGCTCAAGCTGTTTTATCATTCGTGGAAGATAGTGGAGCCGTTTAGTTGCTGGGATAAGCTCAATCTGTTTTATCCTCGTATGTTGGTGGCGATAATTATAGGTCTTTTAGCTTTGATAACAGGGCAGGAAGGGTGGGACCTGCCACATAAACTCGCTGACAGAATAGGCTATTTTGGATTAACCGGTGTCAGCATAGGATTTCTTGCAATTTCGTTTATATATTTGAACTATGAATGCTATAATATTATACTCGATAAAAAGAAATCCTTTTTAAGAGCGTTGAGGGTTGGATTATACGGATTTGGTGCAAGCCTGATATTTTCAACCATAATCTGCATAGCAGTTGGACCTATCTCTGGCACTACAGATGTAATGGCTCCTGATACATATTACACTCTGCAAGCTGGCCTGCCCGTTTTTAAAAATATCTTCTTCTTTGCCTCAGTTGCCCTTTTCATCGGCATCTTCATCCAGGTCTTCTGGGAAAAGGAGACGATTACGGAGCCGTTGTGAGATAATATGATTAGAGACGTACCACAATGGATATGAGAGAGCATATTAAGTACTGGCTTGACTCAGC
>JALUWC010000482.1 GCA_027019885.1 Geoglobus sp. | reverse complement strand
GGAGAGAGGGTTGAGGATGCTGTGTTGAGGGAGGTTAGAGAGGAGACAGGCCTTGAGTGTGTGATAGACAGGCTTGTTGGAGTATATTCTGATCCAGACAGAGATCCGAGGGGGCATTATGTCAGCATTTGCTTTCTTCTTAGAGTGATGGGAGGAAAGCTCAGAGCCGGGAGTGATGCTCAGGAGGTAAAGGTTTTTAAATTGGGAGAGCTTCCAAAGCTTGCATTTGACCATTTCAATATTGTGAGAGATGCTGAGGTGATGCTGAGTGGAATTCTGCCCTAAGTGCAAGAGCATAATGATATATCAGGGAGATAAGGCAGTTTGCAGAAAATGCGGGTATGAGAAAGAGGCTGATGACGATTTTGATCTTGTGATCACAACCAAGAGAAGCGAGGAAGAAATTCCGGTTATAGAGGGGGACAACATAAAAACCCTGCCAACAACAAACGTGATATGCCCGCAGTGCGGAAACAACGAGGCTTACTGGTGGCTCAGACAGCTCAGAGCAGCAGATGAAAGTGAAGTGAGATTTTTCAGATGCACAAAATGCGGAAAAACCTGGAGAGAGTACGATTAGATTTACACTCCGCTGAATCCTCCAGATATGATTATTTTCATCGCATCCTCAACGCTCATGTCCAAGTAGATGATCTCGCTCTCTGGAACAAGAACGACAAGACCTGACGTCGGGTTAGGAGAGGTTGGTATGAACACATTCACAAGCTTTTTGCCCGTAGCTTCTTCAGCCTTTCCGATTTTCGAGCCTGAAGTGAACCCAAGGGCATAAACACCCTTTCTCGGATACTCAACAAGCACAACTCCCTTGAGACTCTCGACGTCTGATGTGAGAAGGGCGCGTATGGCTTCCCTGACTCCTGTATAAACTGTCCTTATCAGCGGTATTTTTCTGAGAGCGTCTTCCACTTTTAGTATCACTCTCTGACCGATAGCATGATTTCCGATAAACCCGAGAATGAGAATTGTTAAAAGAAGAATCACTATGCTGAACCCCGGAAAGTAGAATGGAGACATTGAAAATACTGGCCTGAGCAGATCCTCAACGGTCCTGAGTGTCCAGTAAACTATGAAAACCGTTGTTGCAAGGGGAAGGAATATAAGCAACCCGGTAACAAATGCATTCCTGATTCGATCTAACATGAGCATATCTTCTCACAATTAGATAAAAACTTATTGATATTCAAAAACCTTAAAAATGTTTGCTCTGTTTTTCATAACATGGGTACTCATATCCGAATTAAAACCCGAACATGGCTTAGGTGATTTTTATCCATCACCTTATTATTAGGAGTATTATAATTTCAGAAAAATATATTTAGTTTGTTCTTTTTTCTATGTTTGAGGTGATGTATATGGAGAAGAAAGTCGAGAGAAAGGAGAAGGTTGAGGAAGTTTTTAAGGGGATAAAGCTCTATTTCGGTGCTTGATTCCTTAAATATTTTAATAATGATCAGGCGAATTTTAAGATCTTCGTTTAGACCATACACTATTATCTACCCATTTCCATTATTGCCTCTGATTACAGGTGCTTTTGCTGATGGAATTTACGGTCTGTGGAAGCCCGTGATTTTTACATTTCTCTTCTACCCCGCAAACAATCTCTGGAACCACATAAACGATGCCGAAGATGACTTCAGGGGAGGAAAGGATACTCCCTTCATCCACAATAAAGCGAGAAAGCTAGCAACTTTGATTGCTGCAACTTTATATTCGCTCTCGGCACTCTTTGTCCTTTTATTCTCTGAAAGTGAAGTATCCATCATCCTCTTTCTTCTTGTATTTGCCGTTACATTTGCATATTCTGACAGAACAGTTACAGGATTGAGACTCAAAAAGCATTACATTACGGAGTTTTCTGTTTATTCCATCGCCGTTCCATCCTACATCATTCTGATGTACTCCCTCGTGAAAAATCCTGATATCAGATCGCTGAAAATTGCCATCCTTTTCACTCCATTGATGCTTTCAACGCTGTTCCTCAAAGATCTGAAAGACATAACCTCAGACAGGGGAGCTGGTTTAACGACGTTTGGCGTGGTTTTTCACTATAAAACACTTCTCAAGACATTCTACTCTTTCCTTTTAATATATTTCATTCTCGGCATTTGCTTCTTCCTGAACAGCATCATCTCAATGGCATTTCTGCCGATTGTGGGAGTCATGTATTCTGCATTCAGAATGATGAGCCATAACTGGGAAGCTTCAGAAAAAACGCAGAAGTACATAAACTACTCAATTGCATCAGGTCTGATATCTGTTATAGCAACGCTTGCTATCACACTGTCCTTCAGCTTATTACGAATTTGAGCATCAGGGATGTGCCTGAGGCAAAGAAAAAGATTCCGGGTTCGATTTCGGAGATGAGCTTCTTTTCCGGTGTAATCTCTAATCTTGCGGAGGGTAATGATGAGAATATTATAAGAAAATTCTCTCTGAGCTTTCCAGAAAGAAAGTCATGTATCTCGTATGTCTCTCCCCTGTATGCAAGAAGGCTTGTAGAGTCAACAAAAAAAAGTTTCAATGAACCATCCATCATTTTTTCTCCGAAATCAACAAATTCGTGTGGTTTTTGAGAGAACACCTCACCTATAACCAGTCCTTGGTCAAAATAGTTTTCAAATTCAAGGTAAAACGGATAAAAATTAAGCGGGAATCCCTGAAGACCAACTACGGAAGAACCATATGTCTTTCCACTTATCATAGCTAAACCAAAGGGAGTGATAGCTGATAGCTCTCCTTTCTCTAATTTTTCAACAAACTCATTTTCTGCCATTTCAAGCTCAAACCTCTTTTTGATGTAATCTTTAACAGGCAGTCCATTGATCTCTCCGATTACATTGCCCTCCTTCACGATGGTTACCTCATCTTTTAACGCAAAGAATTTTCCAAGTATCTCCTTCGTTTCCTCATAACTCTCTCCTCTCTCAGGGAATATGTCCTTGAAGTAAAGTTCAGCATCTTTAAGTCCAACGACAAGAACGTTTTTGCCTACGGGTTCAAAATTGTAAAGAATGAGAGGTGTTTCCTCATGCACCTCTATCGGTACGAGATTAATTGACGCAACAGGAATTCGAGCTTTGCTAAGCGCTCTTAGAACTCTGTTGACTGGAATGAAATACCTTTCCTTCTGTATCCAGTTGGAATACTTCCGCAGGATCTTTTTCTTGCATCTTTCACTCTTGCACCTTCTGTATCTGAACCAGTAATATCTGTCCCTTATAAAGCCCTTCAGCAGCGAGGATTTGCCGGGGAAGTAAAGTGCAGGATAAACAGCCAGAGCAATGTCACAGTCGGAAATGTTATCTGCGATCCTCCCAAGCTCCTGCCCGATATCGCCTTTTCCAGTAATGAACACTTTATGCTCAACCTGAAGCATGATAATCAGGATGCCATGCATGAAAATGCCCCTTTCAGAGCCAAATCCATCGGAAAAGAAGGTAACGGTGTCAAATTTCAATCTTTTTTTCAGGAAACTGACAACTTTTTCATGCTTGCCGTAATAGCTTGTTGTAAAAATTATCAATCCGAAGTTTGGATGAAAGTCAATGCTGGGAAGCTCGTTCTCCAGTAATTTCACAGCCTCTTCTGGCTGAGATGTTGCCACCGTGATAATTCTATACCTCATTTGCTAAAACTGGTCGCAACGAGTTTATTACTCTTTTGGCCTCGATTTCAAGCCTGTATTCTGCTATTGGCAAAAACAGGATGCTCATGACCAGCGTTTTTGTGATAGGAAGAAGGAGAATTTTTATATCCTCGACTTTTATTGAAATCTCATTTAAATTTTGATTGAACATGTAATCGAGCACCGAACGTATCTGGTTTTCCAGAAAATACATATGCTGCAGGACTTTCATTTCATCGTTTACTCTGACAAAAACCGGAACTCCATCTACCCTGTATATAATGAGGCCAACTACAGACGGGTCGTCAGAAACGTCCCTGACTATTTCATCTATTCTCAGACTCATAGATCCCAAGCACCCTCTCAATTATTGCTCTTGAAACAGGAACACCTCTCTTTGACAGGAAACTGAGCCTCTTCTTTATTTTGGTGTCTATTTTCATGGATTTGATTAAAATTTCGATATCATCACGTTGAAATCTCTGCCCGAGGTCGCTCTCCACAACCAGTCCAAGCCCCGGCATTATTCTGTATGGAAAAACCCCATCTGCATGCCAGGATGCCCTGTGCTTTATTATCTGAAGTGTTCTGCTGAATGCTTCCCCATAACCTATGTTTTTCATAAAAATCGCCGAGTCTGAAAGAAATATCGGTATTGATACATCAGGTCTGCTGAGGCTGTTGGTGAATGGCTCCTCAACAGTGACAACAGATGTCCCGCTTGCCCTGAGCTGATCAAAAAACCATCCTATATCTTTCCTGGAGTTGTAATCCAGAGATGAAATGAGTGGTGTAAAGGAATCAACAACTATCCTCCCGTTCCCCTCGGAGTTTTCCTCGATGTATGCGATTATATCCTCGTTGAGATACGAGATATTTTCAGCATGACTCCTCGTAACAAGAATCTGGCCGTTCTCCATTGCTTCAACAAGTTCGAACCATCCAAGAGATTCTGAGAGTATTTTAACGGCTTTTGCATCCATATCAAATGAGATGTACACACCATTTTCACCATTTTCAATACCTTCAAGCAGGTACTGAAGAGAAAAGATTGTCTTTCCTGTTCCGGATGCGCCAACAACAACATTAACTGTGTTTGGTCTGTATCCTCCTCCAATGAGAGAGTCGAAACCTATGACGCCGGTTTTTATTCTCATTATTATTAAGATGTTCAGAATTAGTATAAAAAATTTTGGAATGATAAATGGTTGAGAATGTGCAAACCGTGCGCTCTTTCGGGGAAAGACTTATATCTTTCCCTGAATTTTTAATTAAAATTAATTAAAAATTATGGAGGGTGAAGAAATTGAAGATGAACAGAAGAGAGTTTATGGGAACGGCTGCGATGGTAGGTGGGTCAGTTTTTCTCGGTTCATCAATCTTGGGATGTGCCACCCGGCAACCAGCCCAGAAAACACCCACACCAAAGCCAGCAGGACCGATAAAAATAGGATTTCTCGGTCCGTTGAGCGGGCCATTCACACCGTGGGGAGATGGTCATCTTAAAGGGGCAAAAATGGCTGTTGAAGAGATAAATGCAAGTGGCGGAGTTGATGGAAGAACGTTAGAGCTTGTTGTGAGAGATTCCAAGAACAATGCAAGCGAATCTGCAACAACCTTTGAGGAGCTTGTTTTCCAGGAAGGAGTTATAGCACTCATCGGACCTGTTTCAAGCGATATAGGGCTTGCAACATCAAGAAAGGCTGAGGATCTTAAGGTACCCTTGCTTTTGCATATGGCTGGTAGCGATAAGATCCTCACCAAAGAAAGTAGATATACATTCAGAACGGCTCTTGTTGCGGGGCCTTTGCTCATGCAGGCTCTTGCTGAATACATAAAGGAGAAAGGCTTTACAAGAATCGGGGCGATAATTGCAGACTACGCATGGGGTCACTCAATAGAGGGCGGGATTAAAAAATACATAGAAACTCTGTCAGGTGTTGAAGTAAGAACAGAGGTTGCCCCGGTCAAGGAGTCAGATTTCACACCGTATCTGAGAAAAATTCAAGATATTAATCCTGAACTTGTCATAGCCACAGGTCACCCACCCGGAACAGCAAAAATTGCAAGACAGGGCATAGAGCTCGGATTCAATGCAAAGTACATAGGGCCAAACATACCGAAGAAGGCGTGGGAGAAGATACTCGGACAGGATGTCACAAAGGGGATGCTCGACTTCACTCCGGTCAACTACAACTCAAAAGAATTCAAGAGTTTTGCTCAGAGGTTTTACGAAAAGTACAAGGAAGAGGTTGATTTCGCCGGAACAACAGGCTATGTGAACATAAACCACATTGTGTGGGCAATTAATCAGGCAAATTCTGCAGATCCTAAGGAAATAGCAAATGCGATAAGAGGTGGAACCTACAACAATCCTCTGTTTGCATTCCCGCTATCATACATGACATGGGGAGATCAGAAGGAGGCAAGAGAGGTCATAATAACATTCAAACCCGGTGGGCCACCTTATGGTCCTGAATCGATATCGCATGCTGAGGTGGAGTTCATATCGCCGCCAATAAAACCGGTTGAGCCTGCTCAGTAAGTAATACCATATTTTTGCCTTTTATTTTTTAAACTCTTTAATGCTTGTATTCCTTTTTCAAGCTCTCCAACAGGCTCTATTTCATCCCAGTTTATCACACAGATAAAAAATTAAACCATACGAACTAATTTCCAAAAGCCCTCTCTCTTTCAAGCAATCTGAGCTTGTACCTCTGTATTTTTCCGGTTGCGGTTCTTGGCAGATCTTCAACAAAAACCCATTTTTCAGGGATTTCAAAACCTTTCAATCCCTGATCCCTTAAAAATGTTTTTAGCTCATCGAGCACATCTTCCTTGTATCCATCGCTGAGTATGATATAACATGCCACAACCTCGAGTTCATTTTCATTGAATCCCTGAACAACTGCACACTCCATCACTGCGGGATGCTTTAACAAGGCATTCTCAACTCTGATAGGAGAGACCCACAGTCCGCGGGTTTTTATCAGGTCATCTGCTCTTCCATAATGCCTGTAGTATCTGCCTTCCCTCATAAATGTGTCGCCTGTGTCATACCACTCCCCCAAAAATGTGCTCTTTGTTTTCTCATGCTTCTCCCAGTAGAATGCTGCTATCGAGTCACCTTTAACAAGCAGTTTACCAGTTCCGTCTCCCTCTATTTCCCTGCCCTCATCATTTACAAGCTTCACCTCCCAGCCAGGCAAGACAACGCCTGTGTAGCCGGGCTTAACCTTACCCGGATAATTACCTATGAACGCATACAAAGCTTCGGTAGAACCTATGTGTTCCACAATTTCAACTCCATATTTCTCCTTAAATTTATACCATACACTTTCAGGTAATGGTTCCCCACCACTAACCGCCATCCTCAGATTGTGATTTCCGGGTGTTCTTTCTTTAACAAGCCTCGCATAAAATGATGGAACTGTAAAAAGTACAGAGGGTTTATATTTTTCAAGAATGTCTATTGTTCTTGAGATATCAGGTCTTTCAGGGTCCAAAATTGTGGTAGCTCCTGAATAAAGACTTCCGAATCCACAGCTTGAAAGACCGTAGGAAAAAAACAATTTGCTCACGGAGTAGCAGACATCGCTCTCATTTATATCGTAAACTCTTCTGACTATGTTCTCGCATATCACCAGCGGATCGTGCTGCAGATGAACCACTCCCTTCGGCAGTCCCGTTGTCCCTGAGCTGTAAAGCCAGAATGCCATTGAGTCTTTGCTCATTCTGAGGGGAGT
>JALUWC010000481.1 GCA_027019885.1 Geoglobus sp. | reverse complement strand
AAATCTGGAGAAGCATAATTGATGAGAGCTGCGAGATACGAAACCTTGAGCTCAGTACTTCAATTATTGGCGGACATGCGAAGATACAGAGGGGAGAATGATAGGGATTCTTGATGGCTACGTTGATGAGCCATCATGTCTTGGAGTTCCCCCCTACATGGCCCCCTATCCGAGATACATTGCGGGAATGCTTGAAAAGCTTGGATTGAAGTGGAGATACGCAACAGCAGACGAATACAGAAGAAATCCTGAAATCTTTCAAAAAGCAGAGAAGATAATAGTAATCGCCGGAATTGCTGTTCCGGGGAAGTATCTGGGCGGGAAACCTTTATCTCTCAGGGAGCTTTTTTCCATCTACCCAGATAAGGAGAAAATTCTGGTCGGGCCCATAATTCTCGAACTTAAAGAGGAGATGGAAGGATACACAGCAATACCATTCCCCTTTGAGTATAAACTCTACCAGCATCTTGGCGGTAAGGCTGAGAATCTCTCCAGAAATTTTGTCAATGAATTTGCAGTTCTTGGAGCGAGAGTTGTGAGGGAGCATCCCGATTTCCCGAATGTGATCTGCGAGATAGAAACATACAGGGGATGCTACTGGAAGAGGTGCAGCTTCTGCATAGAGAGGATACACAGGGTTTCAATGAGAAGCCCCAAAGCCGTTATCGATGAGATAAAGGCCCTTTACAGCAATGGGGTCAGGCACTTCAGGCTTGGAAACCAGACTGACTTCTTCACCTACATGGCAGATTTCAGCAGAGAGTATCCAAAACCAGACCCGGATTTCATGAAATCATTTCACAGGGCTATATGGAAAGAATGCCCGAAAATAAAGACACTCCACCTCGACAATGTAAATCCAAAAACCATAGCTGAGTATCCGGAAGAGAGCAGGGAGATCATAAAGATCATTGTGTGCTATCAAACACCAGGGAACGTAGCAGCATTTGGAATGGAGAGTGCTGATGAAAAGGTGATCGAGAGAAACAATCTTTTAGCACATCCGAATGAGGTTATGTTTGCAATTGAAATGATGAACAGGTATGGAAGGCATGCAGGATACAACGGACTGCCGTACTTTCTCCCCGGCATAAATTTCGTTTTTGGACTCAAAGGCGAGACCAAGGAAACATTTCAGAAGAACTATGATTTTCTGATGGATATCCTTGAAAGAGAATTGCTTGTGAGAAGGGTGAATTTGAGGCAGGTGAAGGTCTTTGATTTCACACCAATGGCAGAGATAGGTGAGAGGAATGTCAGGAGACATAAAAGATACTTCAAACTGTTCAAGGAGAAGATAAGAAAGGACTTTGACAGGAGGATGCTGGAAAGAGTTCTGCCAAAGGGGAGATTGCTGAGAGATCTAAGAGTTGAGACGAGAAGCGGTAAGATAAGCTTCGCAAGACAGCTCGCAACCTATCCAATCCTTGTAGGAGTTGTCGGAGAATTTGAGAGAAACACATTTGTTGATGCGAGGGTTGTTGATTATGGGGAGAGGAGTGTAACTGCTGTGCCAGAACTGGACATTAACAGAGCATCGCTCCATCAGCTCATCTACATCCCTGGTATTGGAAGATCAACAGCATCAGCCATAATTGCAAGAAGGCCCTTCAGGGATGAAGGGGAGGTGGAAAGGACAGTTGGCGAGGAAAAACTGAGAATATTAAAGAGGTATCTCTTCCTTCCCAAATCCTGAAAATGCAGATGTATCAGATATATGAAGCTTCCTAAAATTATTTATTCTCAAACTGTCATTTAAATATAACACTTTCGAAAAATTTATATATTGAATCATACAAGGTTAGTGCTGTGCTAAAAAAGATCGGAAATGTTGTGCATCTTTCAAAAACCGGCAATATTATTGTTTCCGCTGACTCAAAAAATTTACCTCCGATTGGTCAGGAAGTGTTTAACAGAAAAATGGAAAAGGTTGGATTTGTTTACGACATAATCGGCAGTGTGAACAGCCCTTATGTTGTTGTGAGACCTTATAAAAGGTCAGTTTCTGATGAGGATAATCTGTTTATGGTGGTGAAGGATGGTAGAAGTAGAAAGGATAAGGGAAATAGAAAGAAGGGAGCGAGAAAAGGAAATAGAAAGAAAGGAAATAGAAAGGGAAGAGGCAATTGAGGTTTGTCCTGAATGCGGTAGTCCAAGGTTAATCAGGGACTACAGAAGAGGGGAGTTCATGTGTCAGGATTGCGGACTTGTTATTGAGGAAACCTACATAGACAGCGGCCCTGAGTGGAGGGCATTTGACAGCGAACAGAAGGAGAAAAGAGCAAGAGTTGGAGCTCCAATAACATACACAATCCATGACAAGGGCCTGTCAACAATCATTGACTGGGGAAACAAGGACTACTACGGCAAGACAATCTCTGTCAGAAACAGGGCACAGCTTTTCAGACTCAGGAAGTGGCAGAGAAGGATAAGAATAAGCAACGCAACTGAAAGAAACCTTGCATTTGCTCTTTCCGAGCTTGACAGGCTTGCTTCAGCTCTCGGTCTGCCAAAGAGTGTTAGGGAGATCGCCTCTGTAATTTACAGAAAGTCCGTTGAGAAGAATCTTGTCAGGGGGAGGAGCATCGAGGGTGTTGTTGCTGCAGCACTTTATGCAGCATGCAGGCAGGCTGGGGTGCCGAGAACACTTGATGAGATAGCAACATACTCAAGGGTTGACAGAAAGGAGGTTGGCAGGACATACAGATTCATTGCAAGAGAGCTTGGCTTAAAGCTGATGCCAACGAGCCCCGCAGACTACATTCCGAGATTCTGCACTGCTCTTGGATTAAGTGGAGAGGTGCAGAAGAAGGCAATTGAGATCATAAAGAAGGCTGAAGAGAAGGAGCTTACAAGTGGAAGGGGGCCAACAGGAGTTGCTGCTGCCGCAATATACATAGCTTCAATTCTCAGCGGTGAGAGAAGAACCCAAAGAGAGGTGGCTGAGGTGGCAGGAGTTACAGAGGTCACAATAAGAAACCGCTACAAGGAGCTTGCTGAAAGGCTTGGAATTGAGATAATTCTGTAAGCAGAATAATTTAACTATTAATTATTATAATTTTTCTGGGAAAAAATATAAGTCCTTGGCATCACCAAGTATTGTGGTTCCTGAAAAGTTTATTGACAGGCTTGAAGATGTTGTAGGCAGTAACGATCTGATTCACAGCTCAAGAGTTACCGAGGTGTATTCAACAGATGCAAGTCCTTTTTCGGGTAAGGCGGTTGCTGTTGTAAGGCCTGAAAGCGATGATGAGGTTTCTGAAATACTGAAACTCGCAAACAGTCACTCAATTCCAGTTGTGCCGAGAGGGGCAGGAAGCGGTACATCAGGAGGAGCGGTTCCAAAAAACGCCGTTGTTCTTGACATGAAGAAAATGGATGAAATAAAGGTATTCGATGAGGACATGATCGTTTTTTCTGAGGCAGGAGCAATTCTGAATGACATAAAGAAATCCCTGAGTGAATATGGTCTTTTCATCCCACCTGAACCTGGAAGTTTGAAAATAGCGACAGCAGGTGGATTTGTGGCAAACAACGGAAGCGGGAAAAGGGGGCTGAAATACGGATCGATAAGAAACTTTATCGCAGGAATAAATGCCGTGCTGCCAGACGGCAAGATCATTAAAATCCCCTACAGAACCCACAGATCCCCTGGAATTGCTCACCAGATTTTTGTCGGAAGTGAGGGGACGCTTGGAGTCATAACCGGAATATACTTCAGAGCCATTCCAATACCGGAGTCCAAAAAAACCTATCTGATCCCCCTAAAAAGCGCTGAAGAGATGAAAGATATGCTCATGAATGTTCTGAGAACGCTTCCGGATGCTGTTGAGTATATGGACTCAAAATCATCCCTGGCACTTGGTTTAGATGAGAGAGACCATATTGCAGTTGAGATTTTTGGGGAGGATAGAAACGCTGAAAAGGTGATCAGCGCTCTTGGAGGAGTTGCACTGGAAGGAAGGGGAGAGGCTCAGTTCTGGGAGAGGAGAGAGACACTGGGAGCTGAGATAGCCAAGAGGGGAACAAGGGTTTACGCAGCAGACGATTTTGCAGTTCCATTTTCAAAAATTGCTGATTTCATAAAAATGGTGAGAGACGTTGAAAGGATCGGCAAATCCGAGATATTCATTTACGGTCATCTTGACACATGCAACTTCCATCCAGCCATAGTGTCCGAGAGCTTTGATGAGGCAATGAAGGCTGCTGTCCTGATCGCAAAAAAAGCCATCAAAATGGATACTACTGTTGGAGAGCACGGTCTCGCCCTGAGATGGGAGTTTGCGAGAGGTTTGGAGCTTTACAGGAGGATGAAATATTGTCTGGATCAGAGGAATATACTAAATCCCGGGAAATTTGGAGTTTAAAGTGTGCGAAATGTGGCAGGTGCATTCAGATATGCCCCACTTACAAAGCAACAAAGTGGGAGCATCTCAGCCCCAGAGGAAGGATTATCCTCTCATCATACATTGAGGACGATCCTGAGCTTGTCAAATCGATTTTTTCGTGTCTGACATGCGGGATATGTGAGATCGTGTGTCCGTCAAATGTGGCTGTGACAGACGTGATTGAAGGTAAAAGGGAGAGCTACGCCAGAGCAGGGATACTGCCTGCAAAGCATGTGAGACTTCTCAAAAACATGGTTGAGAGAGGCAATCCTTACGGTGATGAAATTGAAACAATTGAAACAGATGGAGAGGTGGATGTCATATACTACCCGGGATGCACATCCCTTGCCAGAGAAAGGGAGATATTCGAAAGCACTGTAAAAATCCTGAAGAGCATGGAAATAAGCTTTGGAATAGAGTTCAGGTACTGCTGTGGTTCAACATCACTGAGAATAGGTGGAGATTTGAGTTACGCTGAAAGAAACTACAGAAGGCTGAAGGATGTTCTGGAAAAAACAGGAGCGAAGATCATCCTTGTCAACTGTCCGGGATGTTACAGAACAATTAAAAAGGACTACAAAAAATTTGGAGGATTGAATGCCGAAATTCTGCACATAACAGAGTTTCTGAGCCTGAATTCCGGAAGGCTGAAACTGAAAAAAGATGGTATCAGGGTAACATTTCACGACTCATGTCACCTCGCAAGACACATGGGCATAATCGAGGAGCCGAGAAGGGTTTTGACTCTTGTTGCAGATCTCGTGGAGCCCGAGCAGAGCAAAATGGACTCCTTCTGCTGTGGGGGAGGAGGAGGTGTGAGAGTGTCCTACAGAGATCTGACAAGGGCTGTGAGAAAGGTGAGAATTGAGCAGCTCAGAAAAACAGGAGCTGAGGTTGCTGTCACCTCATGTCCCTACTGCTACAGAAACCTGAAAAATGGAGCAGATGGATTAATTATAAAAGACCTCACCACATTCATTGCAGAGAGGCTGGAAGAATGATTGGCCTGAGCAAGATGGTTGGGGGAGAGATAACCGTATCGGAAAAGCTAACATACAAGAGCAGAGAGAAAATACCCAGAAAGCTTGTTGAGGCAAGCAAAAAGCCCATTCCAGTTACGGTCTGGAACACAACGTCCAGATGCAATCTCAAATGCATGCACTGCTACGCAGATGCAGGAGCTAAGAAAGCCGGAGAGCTGACAACTCAGGAGGCAAAAGAGTTTATAGATGATCTTGCTGAAATGAAGGTTCCGGTTCTTCTTCTGAGCGGTGGAGAGCCAGTGATGAGGGAGGACATAACCGAGCTCATAGCTCATGCAAAGTCAAAGGGCATCCATGTATCGCTGTCAACAAACGGAACCCTGATTGATGGAGAAACTGCTGAGAGGCTTGCAGAAGCCGGAGTGGATTATGTTGGAGTGAGCATTGATGGATCCGAGGAGACAAATGACAGGTTCAGGGGATTGAAGGGAGCATTCAGAAGGGCAATGGAGGGTCTTGAAAATGCAGCATCGGCGGGAATTCCGACTGGGATAAGGTTCACGGTCACAAAATTCAACCTGAGAGACGTGCCTGAGGTGATAGATCTGCTTGTGGAGAATGAGGTGCCGAGATTCTGCCTATACCATCTTGTGCCTTCTGGAAGGGCTGACTTTCAGATAGACATAAATCTGAAGGAGAGAAGAGATCTGATGGAGTTTCTCTTCAGAAAATCTCTTGAGCTGAAAGACAGTAAGGAGAAAACCGAAATCCTCACAGTCGACAACCCGGCAGATGGGGTCTTTTTCTACCTCAAGCTGAAGGAAATGGATGAAAGCCTTGCCGAGTACGCCCTTGAGTTTCTGAGATACAGGGGAGGGGACAGCTCAGGCTTCAGAATCGCAGACGTTGACATGTTCGGCAACGTCCATCCAAACCAGTTCTGGTTCGATTACACATGCGGAAACATAAGGGAAAAGAGGTTCAGCGAGATATGGCTCAACCCGGAAAATGAGCTCCTCATAAAGCTCAGAGAAAAGGAGAAGCACATCAATGGCAGGAGATGCGGGAGATGCCATTTCAAATCCATCTGCGGTGGTTTCAGGCTGAGAGCTCTGAGAGCAGGCGATTTATGGGGAGATGATCCAAGCTGCTACCTTTCCGATGAGGAGATAGGAATAGCTTAAATACCTCCCATTCAAATTTCAATCCATGGATGTTGAGGATGTCATCAGCCAGTTTTTAAAGGATGTGAAGGATGTTTTCGCCTCAAAAAAGGCAGTCAGCATATACGTTTATGATGCAAGCTTTGAAACGATCGGGGAGCTTGTCGCAAAGGGATACAGACTTGGAAGTGTTCAGGGAAGCGGGAGTGGAGTGAGGGCGCTCGCCTCAAAAAATGTGAGTGCCGGAGAGTTTGAAGTTTCGTGCACCGTTTATTCTGAAAGCACAACAATGGAAAAATACAGCAATTTCAGAAAAACTCTGAAAGAGTAAATGTTATATCCTTCAGTTCACCCTTTCTTCTGATGAGCCTCGATAGGGAGTATCTGGACATCAGCTTTCTGCATGAAAACGGATTTGTGAGGAAAAAATGCCCCAAGTGTGGAAAGCACTTCTGGACAGCCGATGAGAGTAGGGAGATCTGTGGCGATCCACCCTGCGGGAGCTACACGTTCATAGGTAAACCCGTATTCAGCAGAAAATTCTCACTTTCCGAGATGAGGGAATACTACCTCTCATTCTTTGAAAAAAGGGATCATGCAAGAATTGAAAGATATCCTGTTGTTGCAAGATGGAGAGATGACATCTACCTCACAATTGCAAGCATAGCCGACTTTCAGCCCTTTGTAACATCTGGTGTTGCCCCACCTCCAGCCAACCCGCTCACAATCTCACAGCCGTGCATAAGAATGGATGATCTCGACTCCGTTGGAAGGACAGGAAGGCATCTGACGCTTTTCGAGATGATGGCTCACCACGCTTTCAACAATCCTGAGAGAGAGATATACTGGAAGAGTGAAACGGTG
>JALUWC010000480.1 GCA_027019885.1 Geoglobus sp. | reverse complement strand
CCTCATCCGCATCAGCAATCTTTTCGACAATTTCACGGGTGATGTCAGCAAAACCGTTTCTCTTCCTGAAACAGTATTCACAGTCAAGATTGCATGATGTAGTTACCTCAAGCTGAACCTTCATTAAAAAATGGAAGACTGAAAGATGATATATACTTTTAGCCTAAGATATTCCCAGCTCCTTCAGCTTCTCCTCTGTTGGAGTTCCGTTAACCCACCCTCTCAGTTTGTAGTATTCTTCCTTCATCTTCTCGAATTCGTCTCTCTTTACGACCTCTCCCTTTGTAGGACCTGTGGGCAAAGGCTCCTCAAACAGTCTTCTTGGCAGAGTATCATCCTTGGCTTCAAAACCATATCTGTTTATTATGACCCTTTCAAGGTTATATACTCTCTCGCCTATGGTGAGCACATCATTTGCCGAGATATCCCAGCCCGTCACTGCTGAAAGCAATGCAGCATAATCATCAGCTCCCAGAGCAAAGGTTGTGAAAAGGCAGTTTACAGTTGAGTTGACGGTTGATGTGAAGTCCTGGAACACCTTGACCCATTGTGCCTTGCCCTCGTATGTTAATGGATCGATTTTCTCAGGCAGACCGATGACTTCCGGGCTTACAGTGTAGCCAGTCACATGACATCCTCCCCTGTTGGCTGTTGCGTAATTCAATCCAATGCCCTTTATACCTCTTGGATCGTATGCTGGCATCTCAAGACCCTTGACACTCATTGAAACATCCAACCCAAACATCTCGGCCATTCTCTTTGATCCGAGGGCGAGATACTTTCCTATGCCAATTCTGTATGCAGTCCTCCAGACTCCATCAACCAAAGCTGCTGAACTTCCAAAGCTGTAGTCAATTCCCTGAGTGTCCTCATCTGTGATCCTGCCTTTCTCGTAGAGCTCCATGGCACAGGCAATGGCTGCACCCATCGAGATCGTATCAAGTCCAAGCTCATCGCAGAGATGATTTGCCTTGGTTATCGCCTCAAGATCTATAACTCCGGTATCATTTCCAAGACTCCAGATTGACTCATACTCTGGCCCTTCAGAGTCCTTTACCTGAAACGCTCCTGATTTGATCGATGTTGCCCTTGCACATGCTATGGAGCATCCCCAGCATGCATGATTTCTGTCCAGATACTTCTCTGCGAGAGTTTCTCCGCTTATGTCATTTGCTTTTTCATGATATGCATACTGCCAGTTCTTGTAGGGCAGAGCACCGCTTTCATTGATCACATTGACAAGGACAGCAGTTCCATAATTCGGTAGTCCTTCTCCCGTAACCGGGTTCTGCTTTATTTTCTCAAGAGCTTTCTTTGCAGCCTCTCTAAACTCCTCTTCCTTGGCTATTTCAGGCCTGAAGTTACCTCCTGCAACAATTGCCTTCAGCATCTTGCTGCCCATCACAGCCCCAACACCTGTTCTGCCTGCTGCCCTGTGATTGTCGTTTAGTATTGCTGCATAATTCACCAGATTCTCTCCTGCTGGGCCGATGCATGCAACACTCACCTTCTCCTCGTACCTTCGTTCAAGTGTGGCAGTTGTGTCAAACACATTTTTCCCCCACAGATCGTTAGCCTTTCTCAACTCTGCAACACCATCAATTATTTCAAGGTACACAGGCTCAGATGATGCTCCTTCGACAACAATCATGTCGAAGCCGGCAAATTTAAGATATGGCCCCCACTTTCCACCGCTGTTTGCAGATCCTATGGATCCTGTCAGTGGGCTTCTCAATGTCATCACATGATATCTCCCCGACTCTGGAAAACCAGATATGCCTGTAGCTGGGCCAGTTCCAAAAATAAGGATGTTCTCCTCACCAAAAGGATCTATGTCCCTGGCAGCCATACCTTCTTTCTCGTATTCCTTGAGATACTGCCAGAATAAGTATACAGAGTAGCCTTTACCACCAAGAAACTTCCTTGCAACATCTTCGTCCACGTCTATAACGTCCAAGGAGCCACTTGAGAGATCCACTTTCAATATGCTGCCCATAAAACCGTTTTCCATACCTCCATCACCTTTCAGGTATATGGAATGCAATCTATAAATAATTTATCATGATGAAGTTTGCTTTTTCCTGATCTTTATCTCAAAGACCGCCCCGGTTGGTTCATTGTCATAAACCTCTATCTCTCCATGGAGCAGTTCGATTACCTTCTTTACGATGTACAGTCCAAGTCCAGTACTGTTGGATGTTGAGAAACCCTCTTCAAATACCATTTCTTTCAGGCTGTCAGGAATTCCAACTCCATCGTCTTTAATTCTCATAACCCCAAACCTGCCACTTGAAAATACTTCAATCGTTATTTTAACCCGGTCTTTCTTGCTGTGCATAACAGCGTTTCTCATAAGGTTATCCACAACTGAATACAGAGCCTGATTTGCCTCAACAAATACGTCGTTAAGAACATACTCCACATCGGCCTGATTCTCATAGTACTTTCCTACCTCTCTGACAATCTCAGCAAGATTTACACTCTGTTTGCTTCCTATTGCCTCCTCTATTGCCTTCGACTCTTTGATTAGCGTCTGGATTCTATCGATTTTTGAAAGGGCAATTTCCCTGAGTTCATCTCCACCTATCTCAATGTATCCTCTTATAACCGTCAGGTCGTTCAAAATGTCGTGCCTGAGAATTTTGTTTATGAGAGCCAGATACTCACCGCTCTTTTTCAGTTCTTCTGCAAGCAGATGGATGTCAGATGTGTCAATAAGTATGCTCGCAACAGCTGGATGCCCTTCAAAGATGAGCCTCGAAGGTCTTGCAGCAACCCAGTGAATGCTGCCATCTCTGCTCATTATCCTCCATGAGTAGGTCTCGATTTTCCTTTTTCCAGCAAGCCTTTCCCTGTACCTCTCCTCAACCATCTCTCTGTCTTCAGGATAGATGAACTGGAGGGGATCCATTTCTTTGAGCTCATCCCAGCTGCATCCTACTAAATTCTGCAGAGCTTTATTGGCATAAATAAATTTATTGCCGGATATAACATAAGCCGGTGTCGGGGAGTCGTGAACAAGCGCTCTAAACAGTTCAGAATCTTCTTTGAGTTTTTCCTCAAGCTCTTTTTGCCTTGTGATGTCAATCCAGTTTCCAAGAGCGTAAATTCCACCCTCGTGTTTTACAGGTATGGCAAACCCTTTAACCCACCTTACTTCCCCATCCTTCCTCCTGTATCTTGACTCGTATGATACTGTTTCTCCCTCAAAAACCTTTGAAAAGATTTTTATCTGCTCCTCCTTTTCTTCCTCAGCTACAAGAATGGATACTTTGTTTCCGATGAGTTCTTCCTTGCTGTAACCTGTTGCCGTCTCAACAATCCTGTTAACATAAACCAAGATTAGATCAGAATCGCATATGTGAATACCGGTCAGAGAATTGTCAACAACCTTTTTCCAGAACTTGAATGGAAAACTATCCTCAACATTCATCAACAAAGAGTCTTAAAGATGGGCGAGGAGATATAAGCTTTTCCCCCCTGACAAAACAATCAAAAGAATTAAATCTGTCCAAATAAAAATACGATAAGTGAAAGTCTTTGCACTGGTTAAAAGAGAAAATGAGGATCTGATATCGGAGGTATGTGAAAATCTCCAGCTGGATTATGCGATTGTATCGTCAATGTCATCCCCCTCCATTATCCCGGAAAACAGCGTGTTCATCACTGATTCTGATTCTGCACTGGAATTAAAAGATAGCTGGCTGAGAGATGTGAAAAAGAGGGGATGTGCAGTTATACTAATAGAGAACAGAGATACAGAAAATAAGCTAAGGACAGGGTTTGATGTAATTCTAAAAGCGAGACACGAAGATGTGGAACTCTGCCTCAAAATGTACAAAAGAAAGCGTGTAAAGGTACAGAAACTGGAAAATGAATTCGTGAGATGTGTTAAATCACTTGATTTTTCTCAAAATTTTGCTGCTGTAGTTCTGGACAGTAAAAACAGAGTGGTTTCTTGCTCCAAGGGATTTAAAAATCTCAAACAGGCTGTTGAAAAAGTTTTACAGAATGTAGATCTGGGAAAGACGGGAAATAAAGAGAGTCCCCCAGAGATTCTGAAGATCAGGCTTCATGGCAAGTACCAGTACTTCACATGGGCACAGATTCCACTGAATGACGGGCATCTGCTGATACTCTCAGACGTGACCCCAGTCATATCTGAAAATGCCAGACTGAAGGAGGACATCTCTGCTCTTAAACTTGCAATCAATCTATCGGAAATACCAATCGTTGTTCATTCAGAAGAGGCAATAATCTCCTGGAACAGCTCAGCTGAAAAAGTATTTGGTGGGAATCTCCACAGAAAGAATATCTTTGATTTTTTCGACCAGCAATCAAAAGGTCACCTGATGAGAAGCATTCGCTCACTCAAGTTCTCCAGCAAAAAAACATTTACAAGGGAAGCATACATGAAGGTTTTTGACAAAAAAAGGGTTGTTTCCATCTCATCAACAGCCATAAAAAAAGATGGAGAATGGATATTTATCTCTGCCATAAAAGACATGACATTGGAGAAAAAAATTTTTGGACTGGTCAAAATCCTCCTCAGAATCCATGAACAGCTTTCAAAATTCAAAAAAAGAAAGTTCATACTTCAAACTGCTGTCAAGGAGCTTAAAAAGGTGTACAAAGACGTGTTTATTGTATCTCAAACTCCAGATGGGTTTGAAATTTTTACGGGAGATACCATTGAAACTGCAGACGAAGTGAAGAACGAATGCGTGAAGAGGGTCATGGAGAATCTTGAACAGCTTATTGTGGAAAAGAAAAAACACTTCAAGGATTGCATTTACGAGGAATACCACAGAGATCTGGAGGCTTTCATCTACCCCCTCAAAGTCGCTGAGAGCGTTATAGGATACCTTGTTGTGCAGTCTGAAGATAAGTTTTCAGACGAGGAGCTCAAGATACTTGAAGCGATTGCGGTGATGGTAGCGCATATACATTACAAATCCGAACTCGAGGAAATAAAGCGTTTAGCATTAAAACAGCTTGAAAATAACATAAAAGATTTCTCCAGATTGATTGACAGGGTTAAAAATCCCTTAGCAGTAATAAGCGGATACTGCGAGATACATGAGGATGTTGCATCACCAACGTTAATATTTTCAAAAATAAGAGAGGAGACAAAAAAGATAATCCAACTGCTTGAAACAGTAGAAAAAAGCTGGGAAATGAGCGAAAAAATCCTGAAAAAGGTAAACAGGGAGATTGATAGAGAGTGACCGAAATTAATATAAATGTTTCTGAAATATTAAAATCTCGGTGAAAAAATGAGGATACTTGTTGTTGATGACGATATCACCATGAGAGAACTTCTAAAGCTTATGCTCAAAAATCATGAAGTGTATGAAGCTGATAATGGTGAAAAAGCCATAACAATGTACGAAAGATTCAGACCTGATGTCGTACTAATGGACATTCTCATGCCAAAACTCAATGGAATCGAGACAACAAGGAAGATCCTTGAAAGACATTCGGATGCGATCATAATCGGGGTCTCAGCCTTTGCTTCCAACAAAGGCAGCGAGATTCTTGAGGCAGGAGCAAAAGATGTGCTCGAAAAACCATTCACAAGAAAAAAATTAAGGGAACTGCTACAGAAGCACACCGGCAAATCCTGATTGATACTCTTTTAAAGTTATTTGGAAAAAATGAAAGGAAGCTCCTTGGTGAACCGCAAATGTAATAAATCCACAATTCTCCAACCAGATTCTGATTGACTGAATGCGGGGGTTGCCGAGTCAGGAAAAGGCGCGGGATTGAGGGTCCCGTCCCGTAGGGGTCCGAGGGTTCAAATCCCTCCCCCCGCATGGTTTTATTTTGAAAATCTGCACTTCAAAAGGCTGTTCTGCTCTGAGAGAATCCAGTAGTTTATCAATTACTTCAGAGAAACGATTTCTGAAATTTTCTTTCAAAAATATATAATTCTCTTTTGAAATTCTTATGTGCAAATCAACTCTCTGCTGGCTGTTTTTCGCTGTAAGCTCACTTATAGATGTTGATTCAGGTAGGTTCCACCTTGTTCCATGTGGGACATAGGGGCAAGGGATATATAAAGGGGTAGGAACAAATTCCATTTTAAGTTAAATAATGGATGCAAAGAAATCTATGAACAAGAATCCAAAAAACAAAAGTATCTCAACAAAAAAGAAAGAAAAAGACAAAATGAACGATGTATTTATTACTCCTGTTCTCCAATTGAACATCTTTCCATCCCAATAAATATATAGGAAAGATCCAGATATCCCAATGAAAATTCCTGCCAGAATGAACGCCAGTTTTGTAAGTGTGGTAATGGCTTTCAATTGGCTTGAAAAAACCATGAAATTGCCGATACGGTTATCAGGGCTGAATAAACTGTTAAATAGGGTTTAACTTCCTTAGCATATTTGTAGTAAATTTTAAAGAAATCCACATTTTTATTGCTGTTTTCATTCTGATTCACAATAGCTACATCATCTTTTTTAAATTCGCTATTTCCATTCTCTTTTTTTCTCAGAATTATTGCTCTGGCTCTCTTCAATCAACTCCACTTCTCCAGACTTAATATCATAGATTATGGTTGTTTTTAGATTTCTGTAATAGAGATTTTGATGCATTGATAGTTAAAATTCCCGGTTTTTTAACAATAATTTGAACAGAACACTTTTCTGGAAGAACTTTTCCTTTCAAATCCTCAATATTAGATAACTTGTGATCTTCTTTTGATGGTGTTGTTACCTTAATTTCGACAATATCTATCTTATCATTTTCTTGAAGCGATTTAAGGTCAATTTCATCTATCACCACTGGATATTTAGATATACTCAAAATTTCAAAAACCTCATTACGGGTTGCCTTCTTTTTGAAAATTGCGATCATTGGCTTTTTTTCGAATTCTAAGAGTTTAGTTTGCTCATTTAAGATTCCTGTTTGGTATGCTAAAATCCAACTTTGCAACCTAATCACACCACTCACCTCTCCTTTCAGTGATGACAGGGATATCACTCCCACCTCCATGCTCAATTGCATTTTCAACAAGATTCTCAGCAACAGAAAATATGCCGCTGTCTGCGTGAACTGTACAGTTCCCTCTGATTTTGATTTCTGCATCTTTTCCTTCAGATGTTCCCTCAAAAACCTTCTTTGAGGAGATGTGTTCCATTTCCTTTTCTCTATCAGCCTATGCCGAGAAGCTCATCAGCTGAATAGCCAGATACTCTACAAGCCCCGGCATTAACAAAAACGAAGCTGCCATCCTGGAAAATGTAAGCCCCATTCGGTATGATTTCGAGTATACAATGAGCAAGTGAGAGATTGATTTCTTTCATAATTAATATTGACAGTATAACTTATAATGGCAACGCATTCCATCATGAGTGAGATACTTTCACCCGAATATTCTCTCAATAAGCCA
>JALUWC010000479.1 GCA_027019885.1 Geoglobus sp. | reverse complement strand
GTTTCCGTTGCAAGCGGACATGGTGCATTCAGCATAACTATCCTCCCAAAAGGGAGAATTAGCATAGATCAAGCAGTTATTTGATGTGGTTTGCAATGATAGTAACCAAAGTGGGGTTGGCGGTGTTGCTGGTTTTAGTAATGCTTGGGAGTGTAGCAAGTCCAGCGATGGCAATAACCGAGACCAACAACGAGATACTGCTAAAGAGAGTGGTTGTAGCGTCGATAGACGAAAAGGGAAAGCTTCAGCTGAACGTGACGTGGGTAAATCAGACGATAAGCTTCAGCAACATGAGCTGTGCATGCGAAAACAATCACGTGTCCTGTAATGCTCTACAGCGTTGCCATTGATGAAATTTACAACGTGAGCGAGAACAGTAAGAATCTGAAACTGCTAAATATCACTATTTACAACGATACTTTCAGCTACAGCTTCTATCTGCTGGAGTATCAGGTTGAGAAGGAGCAGTACAACCTGACAATCCTAACAAGAATAATGCCCTTAAACGACACCAACCTCTTCATGACGATGGTGAACATAGATCCGAGGGACGATAAATCCCAGCCAGTGGCGGATTTTGTACTCTTCACAAACAAGATGAGTTTAGCGGAGCACTACAGGCTACTTGGCAAAGTGTTGAACGAGATCAGGAAGAACGACAACACGAGCTGGGTGTGGAACAAGGTTAGAGTTGAGCTTAACGATCTGGCAAGGAAGGTTGAGAGGGACTTGGGAGAGTGCAATGTTGAGGGTGTAGGATTTTCTGCTGCTCTGGATGGTGGTATTTCAATACTGACCAGAGCTTTTCGATCTATCTCGTTCCTGTTATTTCTTTGGTCATCACGGTTTTGACAATCCCTTTCAGAGTTTGGTACAGGAGGAAGAACCAATGAAAAGTAAAACGGTAGTTCCGGCAGTAGGGTTTGCTATTTTTGGGTTTGTCAGCTATGTGGAAAAAGTTTTCCAGGATGAAATACTGAGCAGCATTTCATCAGTGATTCTGCTTTACATTCTGAAGATCATTTCATTTGTAATGATCTCTTTTCTTGTTTATGATCATCCGGATGAAATTAAGGAAACTCCTGAAAGGTATCCACTCTTCCTCTCGCTCGTTTTTCTGCTCTGGCTGACAAATAAATTCTATACAGGTCAGAATATTACAAAAGATGCATTGAGACTGCTTGTACTGAATTTAGCAGTTTTTCTTTGGACAGCATTTTCAAGAAGGATTAATAAAAGGATCACATTCTTCTGACTTTGGGATAAAACCACCTCCTCACCCTAACAGCAAACACGTTGTGCCAAAGGCCAACAGCAAACAGAACCATCTCTCCTGTCCTCCCTTTTCTGCCTTATCAACCATCCAAATCTCCTCTTATCAGCAGAAAAACCTGATTCGCTCAGATTCTTTTAAAATATCTCTTCAGAAATCTGTAAGGCATTTCAACAATCATTTCTATGACTCTCAGTCATTCAAACCCAGTTTTTTCCAGATTTCGCTTTGGAATGACGTAGATTGCTGTTTCCTTACCGAACAGCTTTAAGGTCTTCCTTGTGCTGTAATT
>JALUWC010000478.1 GCA_027019885.1 Geoglobus sp. | reverse complement strand
GAGGCCCAGGAGATGATTTAACAACCCATCTCTTAACTTTTCTTGGTATTTTGTAGGTTTTTGGGGCGCTTAATCTTTTCTGATGCAAACCAATCACCTCTTGAGTGTTTTCTCTCTAACACTATCTTCTTCTCCAATCTCAACAATCATGATGTTTGACGGATGTATTGGCAAACTAACCTCCTCTCCTTTTGCCTTTTTCACAGTAATTCCATCAACGTAAATTCTGAGTTTCTTCATGTCAACCTCAAGAACCTTACCTGTGTGGCCAGCATAGCTCCCTCTCATCACCTTTACCTTGTCCCCTTTCCTGACCCTTATTGCTCTCTTTCCGTATTTCTCCCTCAGTTCCTTTGAAAGAGTGGCATGCAGAAATCTGTGCCTCTGATGGAGCTTTGCTTCATACATCCTCTTCCTCTGCTTTCTCGGCTGTTTTGACATAACACTCACCTCACACAATTATCGTGGCAATTGAGCCAATCTTGCTGAATCTCTCAGCAGCCTCTCTTGCCACAGGCCCTCTTATCTCACTTCCCTTCGGATTTCCGTTTGGATCCGTTATGACAGCAGCATTATCATCAAATCTGACTCTTGTACCATCAGGTCTTCTGTACTCCTTCCTCTGCCTCACAACCACAGCATAATGCACCTGCTTCCTTATATCAGGGCTTCCCTTCTTAACGCTCACCACAACAATATCCCCAACTCCTGCAGAGGGATATCTTCTCCTGACTCCCTTGTATCCCCTCACTGCTATGATCTCAAGTTCTCTTGCTCCACTATTGTCTGCGCATATCAATCTTGCTCCTGTAGGCAAAGCTCTTGGAATCTTCGCCTTTTTTGCCCTCATTCTTCCACCACCTTTTCGACTATAACAAAGCTCTTTGTCTTGCTTATGGGTCTGCATTCGGCTATCGTTACAGTATCACCGGGTTTTGCATCTATACATGGAGGATTGTGAGCGTGCATCTTGCTCCCTTTTTTTAGGTATCTCTCATATTTTGGTACATACCTTATAAGCTCCCTCTCAATCACGGCAGACTTTTCATAGGTTTTTACAACCCTACCTCTGAATACCTGCCCCCTCACAGATAATCTTCCATGAAAAGGACAGTTTTTATCCTGACATTCCTTTTCAGGTGCCTTAACATTAATTCCAATATCTCTCATCAACATCACCCTTTAATTTTGCTTGCCATCATCAAACCTCTCATTATCCTCTCCTCAGGTCTGAAGGCGATGAGATCGCCATTAATTCTGAATCTTTCACCATCTATCTCGACCTCAAATACCCTCTCGCTTTTTGCCACCACTTTAACCCCTTTTTCCGTTTCTATTCTGAGCGTTTTCATCGTTTCATCAACCACCATACCCTTCAGACCGATTTCACCTGAATTCGGACTATCAACCACCTCAACCCCCAGTCCTATCCAGTCCCTCGCAAGCACCTTTATGATCTGTAACCTTCTTCTCCTAGCGAGAGCTTTAGTCTTGCTATGTCCTTTCTTACAGCCCTCAGAATCCCCGGATTCTCCAGGGCTCCACCACTTCTCACCATTGTTCTCAGCCTCAGCAGCTCGTTCTCCAGCTCTGTCAATTTTTTTAACTTTTCCTCCTTACTCATTTCCCTGATCTCCTCCATTCTCACCCTCAGTCACCTCCTGTGCTTCAGGTTCAGCCTTCTCCTCCTCTTTCTCAAACTTCACATCTTTAACATGAATCTCATCAGGCAGTTCTGCATCTGGAGGAATGACCCTAACTTTTACTCCATAAACTCCCAGCTTCTTGATTGCAATGTCAAATCCCTCATTCACCATGCTCTCAGCAGGCTCTCCTGTGTGCACGATTGTGCCTGCAACAAACTTCTCAGTTCTCGCTCTCTCGCTTGTGAGCTTTCCGCTTATCTCAATCTCGCATCCCTTTGCCCCAGCTTCCATTATTCTGTAGAGGAATCTGTAGCCAGCTTTTCTGAAGTACCATCCTCTCTCAAGGGCTCTTGCAAGCAGAGATGCCATGAGCTGGGCATTGAACTCTGGCTTTTCAATCTCATCAACTGCAACCTGCGGGTTGTCGAGACCAAAATCCTTTAGCCTCTCTGTGAGCTTCTTTATTCTCCTTCCTCCCCTTCCGATCACAAGTCCGGGGCGTTCAACAAACAGTGTAACCTGAGTCCCGAGTGGAGTCCTGACTATGTCAATACCCCCAAAGCCAGCATTTCTGATCTCATCAACAACCCATTCCTTAACCCTGAGCTTCCTAACTCTTTCCTCAACAAATTTCCTTTCCACCGCCATTTAACGCACCTCTGCGACAAATTCAACTGTTGTCAGAGCCTTAAACTTCGGAGTTGCTCTTCCGTAAGCTCTCGGCGTGTATCTCTTGATCACCCTTCCCTTCTTTGCCTGAGCGTGGGATATAATCAGCCTGTTTATCTCAAGCCCCTTGTACTCTGCATTGGCTTTCAAACTTTTCAGAACCTTCAGAATGCTCTTCGATGCTTTAACAGGATACCTGCCAGCATACCACTTCTGCAATCCCTTCTTATGAGCAACCTTCTTCTTGTGGTTCTTGAAAGGAACAGATTTTTTCATCGCAACCACATCCTCAAGGTAGGCTATTGCATCATCTATTTTCTTTCCTTTCAGGACTCTGCAAATCTCAACTGCATGCTTGAAGCTTATGTCCATCTCGTAACCCATTGCTTTTGCAGCGTTTAACTCATCCTTTGGCTTGTAGGCGTAATTCACACTCCCCATAGGCATCACTTCAGAGGAACAAACTTGCTGCTTCTCGTAGCACCAACACCAGGCCCAGAGTGTTTCTCGAATCTCCTTGTCTGGGCAAGCTCTCCAAGCCTGTGACCTATCATCTCTGGCCTTACCTCAATTCTGACAAACTCCTTGCCGTTGTGAACATAGATGACTTTCCCCACCATCTCAGGTAGAACTATCATGTCCCTGCAGTGAGTCCTTGCAGTCCCTTTCTTTCTCAATCTCCTCAGAAATTTCTCCTCCTGCTCTGTAAAGCCTCTCTTTATCTTTCTCCTCTCCCTGGCAGGCAGTAATTCAGCAAGCCTGTCAAGTGGCATCTCCTTAAGCTCATCAAGCGTGTAACCGCGATATCGAAATTCCTTGGGTCGGATAACCTTACCCTTCATCGCCATAACTATCTCCTCACCCCAGTTCTTCTTGCAGCAATACTGCCAACCTTCCTGCCGGGTGGGGCATTTCTGCCCACAGTCTTTGGCTTTCCAACATGCTGATGTTTTCCTCCTCCAAATGGATGATCAACTGCGTTCATTGCAACACCTCTTACCCTTGGCCATTTTGCAGCCTTGCTCTTCATCTTGTAGAACTTCTTTCCCGCCTTGACAAAGGGCTTATCGGCTCTTCCAGCTCCAGCAACAACTCCTATCATTGCCCTGCAATCTGGATGGAACCATCTCATGCTGCCTGAAGGAAGCTGAACGAGAACTCTGTTTTCTTCATGAGCAACAACAAAAGCATACGTGCCACTTGCCCTTGCGAGCTTTCCTCCATCCCCCGGCACAAGCTCGATGTTGCAGACAGGAGTGCCTTCAGGTATGTTTTTCAGATGTGTGGTGTTCCCCACATTTATCTCAACATCGGCCCCAGCCCTTAGTGTATCTCCAGTTCCCTTACCCTCAACCGCAAGAACGTAATCCTTTCTGCCATCAGGGAATCTGACAAGGAATACAGGACCGTTTCTTGCTGGATCGTGAATGACATCCTCTATTCTGACTTCAACGCTCTCATCTCCAAATCTCAGCAGCTTTGCATCCGTTCTGTATTTGTGAGATGGTGCCCTGTAAGTTGGGGTTCCTTTCCCCCTGTTCTGCGAGATTATTCTCTTACCCATTCACATCACCTCAGAACACTCCCAGATCTGACAGAATCTCCTCAGCATTGTAATCGGGCTTGAGCTTGATGTATGCCTTTTTCTCTCCCTTTGGAGTTATCATCGTGTTCACCTTCTCAACCTCAACTTCAAACCTCTTCTCAATCTCCCTTGCTATCTGCTTCTTGTTTGCCCTTATGTCAACTATTGCCGTCAGAATGTTCTTCTCAAGAAGTATTGTTGTCTTTTCAGTCACAAGGAACGCCTTCAGTATCATAACCACTCCCCCAGATAGCTCAATGCTGATTTTGTATAAACAACAAGCCTTCCCGCATGCCCTCCAGGAGCTAAAAGCTCAACATTCAGATTTCTGGCCTCAACAGCATCTACTCCCGGCAGATTTCTTGATGCTTTAAGCACATCAGAATTCTTTGATGTAACAATCAAAAGGCTCTTTTTTTTCTTGTACCTTCTTCCCCTCATCTTGCCCTTTCCTGCCCTTATTCTCTTTCTCTCTGCTGCTCTCAGCACATCATCATAAACTCCAATTGCCTTCAGTACCTCAATCACATCCTTTGTTTTCTTCAGCCCTTCAAAATCATCAACAACAATTTTTGGCAGATCTCCTTCAAAAACATGACCTCTTTCCCTTACGATTTCAGGAATGACCGTTGCTGAAAGAGCAGATCTCAGTGCCTTTCTCATCTCCTTTCTGTTTACCTTCTCATTCCAGTTCTTTTGCGGTTTTGGTGGATGTGCCCTTCTTCCTCCAACAGCCTGAGGCACAATGACTGCTCTCCTTCCACCCTTAAGCCTTGGAACTCTTGCATATCCCTGCCCCGGACCCCAGTTCTCTGCTGCATAGTTTATCCCTGATAGAGGATTGGGGCCATAAGGCTGCCTTCTGTGACTCTGGATCGCATGAACTGCCTTTCGTATTATGTCAGGTCTGAATTCCTCGCTGAATGCATGGGGAAGCCCAATCTCCTCCACAACCTCTCCATTTAAGCCGTAAACCTCAGCCTTCATTCAGATCACCTTCCCTGCTTTGATGAGGTGCTGACATACACCAAATTCAGCCCCTCGTAGCTCTTCACAGGCGGTCTTATCGCAAACCTCATTCTAACAAGCCTTTTCACATGCCCCGGCACACTCCCTGAAACAAGGATGTAATCGCCCCTCACAACACCGTAATGCGGGAATCCACCCTTTGGGGTTACCTCCTCTCCACTTTCCCCAATTTTCAGAACTCTCTTGTTGAACTCAGTCCTCTGGTGGAAGCCCATCTGTCCAGCCTGAGGGACAGTCCACCTCACATGATGGGGATTCCATGGGCCGAGAGTTCCAACTCTCCTGTGCTTGCTGCTCCTTGCATGCTTGGCATTCAGAGTTATGACTCCCCATCTCTTGACAGGGCCCTGAAAGCCCTTGCCCTTTGTGATGCTAAGAACATCAATGAAGATTCCTTCCTCAAAAACCTCCGGAACTCTTATTTCATTTCCAAGTTTCGAGATTGCATAATCAAGAGCCGAGCCAGTATCTCCCCCAACTTTCTGCTCCATAACATCGGGAACCTTTTTTGGCACTCCAGTAAGCAGGTAGGGCTGGGTATGTGTTATCAATCTAATCTCTGCTATGTTCTCAATGCTTCTGAGATCATCAGCATTTCCCCCATTCTTAGGTAAATTGAGCCTTCTTGACAGTCTTTCATCAAGATTTTCTGCCCATACCTCTCCTGCAATCTGCAAACCATACGGGGTTTTTCTGTAAGCTCTGATCCCCATAACCTTCAAAGGAGGTGCCTCTATAACTGTTACAGGCACCACAATTTCCTCTCCGTATGTAGGAGAGTTCTTTCTATCATCAACCATCACAACATGGGTCATACCGGCCTTATAGCCTGCAAATCCCAATGCTTTTGTCTCGCTGATTACGGGCCAAGCCCTTATCTTTGGAACTATGCTTGATGCTCTCTTTCTGGGAGAGAATCCCAGCGAACCCCTTCTCGGCCTGTGTTCCTTCATTTCATACCACCCACTTTGCGTAATTCATTAATGCCAAGCTACCTATCACAGCCTCTTCAAGCCTTACAGTCTGAGTACCCTGATCCGGAAACATGTTCCACACATCCACACCTTCAACTTTCAAGCCCAATTTTTCTGCTATCTCCTGAACCCCCTCTGCTGGACTTCCAAATATCAGGAGATTTTTTCTCCTCATCTCATTTGACAGAGGGATTCTTCCCTTCCGGGAGGTTATTACTGCATCCTCCCTCTCAATCAGATCCTCAAGATCTGCCTTCCTTACCTCATATCCCCAGTATTCCTCTGGGTGAGCTTCTTCTACCACCAACGGCTTCTTCGAACAGACCCTGACGGTCACGCGGGCCCTCTCTCCCGCTTTGCCTTTGTAGAGGGCCAGGGCATCCATGCCAATATCAGCCCACGCGGTGCCGTCAGGAGCAACCCTGACGATTAAGCCCTCCCTCACCTCACCGATTTTTAAATCTTTTGGCTTGTGGGATGGAATTTTAAGAGGGGGTAAGAGTCCAGCATACCTAAGACCCTTTTTAAGCGGAAAAAGATACTTTCTCAGATACTGGGGAGTTTCAAGGTATTCAAGAACTTCTTTAATAAAATCAGACTCATCAAGTACTGGATCGGGATAGATGTAAATGCGTTCAACTCTGAAAACTGCACATGCTCTTGCAATCATGCCTGTTTTGAAGAATCTTATCTTCTCATCCTTCTCGTTTATCAGTGAGCTTGATGGAATCGCTATTTCCATCTTCCCATCTGGTTATCTCAGGTATTATAAATCAGTCGGTTGCATCAAATTCAATCTATGGAATTCATTTCATCCAAGACGTTTTCTGCTCTTTCTGAAACTACCTTAGACCTGCTCTTCTTCAATCTTTCAAGAATCTTTTTTGCTTTTTTGGATTTAATTTTTCCAAGAACATCCACAATTTCTAAGATTGTTAAGATGTCTTCTCTGTCCAACATTTCCTCAAATTTCTCAACCGCTTTTTCTGATTTCAATGTTCCGAGGATTTTGATAGCATTTATTCGGTAATCTGCAACAGGATGCGACAGAGCTGTGATCAACTTGTCCTCATAAGACAGGCTGTCAAATTCATCAAGATTGAACCCGCAGAATGGACAGTTTCTGATTTCATCTTTGAATTCCTTCCAGCATTTCGGGCAGTAAAAGACAGGCATCAAATCACTTCAAGAATTTTGAGACTCGATACTGCATAAAATGAATTTTCAAGTGTGGAGATACCACCAAAAATACTCCTTCTGAACCCTCCATTTCCATTTTGGAGTGATGATATGTAATCAACAATATCATTTTTTTTGTAATTATAGCCAAGTATTTTCAAAGAGGACAGTGCATAGAAAGTCTCTTCCAGATAAGGAGGGAAACCACCAGGACTCTTTGTAAACCCCGGAGAGGATTTGTGATTTAAAATGAACTCGACATTCCTTTTACTGCCTTCACCCAGAACAGATAAGCAGTAGTAAGTGTCCCTGAGATTTGGAGATGGG
>JALUWC010000477.1 GCA_027019885.1 Geoglobus sp. | reverse complement strand
CATGTTCTTCCACTTTGTTTTTCTTTTTATCATTCAGTCTGGCAGGATTTCTGTTCCAGTAAAATTTAAATATGTAGATAAAAAGCACATAGCTTAAGATCATCAGAGAGATTACAAAACCTGGTGCCCATGTATCCAGATACATGCCTAAGGAGATGCCTGCAGCAACCGGATAAATAATCTTACGTCTTTCTCTCAAATTATCAAGGCCTTTCCCACCTCTCCAGACATTTATAGAGGCCACAAACAGTGAAAGAGTCGTGATCTGCCAGAAAACCTCCCATATGTGGTGATCATTGAAGCCGAGAACACTTCTTGACATCAGCTGTCCGGGAATTAGGATAATGAGAAGGGAAGCCAGAACTCCGGATTTTTTTCCAAACGTTTCCTTGGCAAGTATGTATGCTGGTATTGCGAGCAAAGACCCTCCAATTGCCGGAATAAATACAATAACATTTCTTATCTGATCAGGGGAAGATGCACCTGACAATATGGAGAGGATTGTTCCAAAATACACCATAAAAGGTCCGAAATGCAGATATGTGCCGTAAGGATATTTTGTAAATGCATCAAACCATAATCTGCTTGGAAAATTGTTAACAGCCGATTCGATCAACCTGAAATAATACCAAGGGTCATTTCCGCTTAATCTTGCTCCTTCCATCCATGGTACAAATACAGCATTCCAGGGATTGATGACTCTCAAATAAAGGCTTATAATTATTGCTAATAGGATAAAGGGAATGTGCCAGTATTTTTCAAGTTTTTCACTCATTGGCAGAGGTAAATGAAACGAGAATAAAAATTTTTTCGTAATCTTTGCTTAGCTGCTGTTTCAAGTAGCTCATACCATAGATTAAAATAGCTCAACAGGTAAAATAATATGGATGAGAAGGGAAGCGTATCTCTGGTTCAGGAGCGCAGAAGATGACATACTTGATGCAGAAGTTTTTTTCAGTCACAGAAGATACTTTCGTACAGCTTTTTTTGCACAGCAGGCTGTAGAGAAGGTGCTGAAAGCACTCTTTATAGTCATTGCAAAAGAAGATCCACCGAAGATACACACTGTAACAGAACTCTACAGAGTGCTAAAAAACAAATCAAAATTCTCATTTCCAGAAGAAATTGAGAATCAACTGTATTTCCTCAATAAATACTATACTGTTTCAAGATATCCTGATGCTGCGAATGGTTTGCCCTCTGAAAGTGTTGATGGGGTCGAGGCTGGGAGAGCACTGAAACTTGCAAAGGATGTGTTTAATTATGGGAGAAGATACTTTGAACAGGATCAGGAGGATATCTGAGATTATCAAAGGTTCTCTTGAAAAAAAAGGAATTGTAGTCAAATCAGTTTATCTGTTTGGAAGTTATGCGAGAGGTGATTATTTGAAAAAAAGCGACATCGACCTGATTGTGATTTCAGACGACTGGAAAGAGATGCCATTCCTGAAAAGGCTTGATGTCATCAATGAGATAATCTGGAATGAGAATTTGGGGAATGTGGAGGTTCTACCTGTGACATCTGAGGATGTGAAAGAAATGGGATCAGTTGTACTGAGGGACGCTTCAAG
>JALUWC010000476.1 GCA_027019885.1 Geoglobus sp. | reverse complement strand
TCCGAACTGTTTTTCCCCTGAAAGCATGTGCTACAGGCATGAGATAATCGGATACATATTAACCCTTGGCAAATTCCCTGTTGCGGATGCTGAGAACTCAAACTGCATAATCGTATGGGCGCACAATCCCCATGCGTCAAAGCCACCATTAGCATGGATGATTGAAAGAGCAAGAAAGAGGGGGGCCAAATTAATCGTCATAGATCCGAGAAAGACGAAAATTGCCGAGATGGCTGACATTCATGCAGCAATAAAGCCCGGAAGCGATACATATCTTGCTGCTGGCATGATGAAGGTTATAATTGAAGAGGCGCTGTATGACAGGGAGTTCGTAATCAATCACTGTCATGGATTTGAAAAGCTTGAAGAGTTTGTATCCGGATACTCTCTTGATGAGGTAGCCGAAAAAACATGGATTGACAAAAACACGATAGAGGAGATCGCAAGGGGATTTGCAGAGACAAAGCCTGCATGCATAATTCAGGGTGTCAATGCCCTCGATCAGGTTCCCACAGGAATACAGAATGCGAGAAGCATAGCAATTCTTCATGCACTTACAGGCAACATTGATGTCGAGGGAGGGTTTGTAAGAGCATCAAGAGTTCACACGAGAAATCTAAGACTGTATGATCTCCTGCCGGATGTCCCGCTTGGAATAGAAAGACATCCGTTCTTTTACCAGATATGGCAGACGCATCTTGGAGAAGGGCAGGGAATGTACCTCTACGATGCAGTTCTCAGGGGAGAACCCTATCCCATAAAAACACTGTTCATCGCAGGCTCCAATCCTGTGCTGACATGGCCCGAATCAGAAAAAACTGTTGAAATGCTGAAAAACGTTGATTTTCTTTCGGTGATGGATATTTTTATGACAGAAACGGCAAAACATGCTGATCTCTTTCTTCCAGCGGCAACATTTCTCGAAAGAATTGAACTCGTTGACTACTACAGCGTTATCTTTGGGATTCCGTACATGATGCTCAGAAAGAGAACCATAGAACCTGTAGGCGAGGCGAAGAGCGATGTTGAATTCTGGCTTGAGGTTGCAGGAAAGATGGGGTATGGTGAACATTTTCCGTGGAAGAACGTTGAGGAGGTTATTGACTGGGTTCTTGAGCCAACAGGTTACAGCGTGAGCGATTTGACAGATAAGTATCCGTCCGGTGTCTGGACGGGAGAGGTGAGGTATGGAGAGTACATGCAGAGGGGATTCAGAACTCCGAGCGGTAAGGTTGAACTTTACTCAGATTCACTTGCAGAAATGGGCTACGATCCTCTTCCTGCTCCGAGAGATCCTCTCCAGCTTTACAGTCCAGAAATCCCGGAAGAGTATCCTCTGATACTGACTACAGGGGCAAGAAACGTTTACTTCACTCATTCCCAGCTCAGAAATGTTGAAAAGATGAAAAAACTGCTTTCAGAACCATATGCTGAAATAAACCCCAGAACTGCCGAGAGGTATGGAATAAAGGATGGAGACACAATAATCGTATCAACACAGTACGGGAGCATAAAAATAAGGGCGAAGGTGGCGGAAAACATAGTTCAGGGGGTTATAAATATACCCCATGGATGGGCAGAGGCAAATGTGAATCTCCTTACTCCAAGAATGCCTGCAGATCCGATTTCAGGTTGCCCATTGCTGAAAGCTATTCCTTCGAAGATATCGAGAGTTATATAGGTTTTATTTATCAGGTCTCACCATATGCAATCATTTTTACAGGAGGTGAACATCTGCGCATTCTAATATCTCTGAATAAAACATATATATGTGAATGATGTAACTCATACTCGATTTTATGTGACACACTATCACGAGAAGGTGATGGGATTGGATGAGATAGACCTCAAGAGTCCGATAATGGGAATTGACAGAACAAGACTTTTCCTCATAAAGGAGAAAATTAGCAACCCATCTGCAACCCTCAAAGAGCTCAGCACAGCAATGCTATCGAAATATGGAATAAAAATAAGTCACACCAGAATTGCAGATATACTGAGAGAACTAAAATCGAGTGGAATGATAAGGGAAGTCATAATCCCAAACGAAAACTACTTCATTTTTGCTTTCTTAGAATTCAGCAACAGCAGCAATAATTTTTCAGACTGGAGAAAAACCTATGACTACCTTAAAAACTCCCCAAACGTGGTAATGATACTCCTCACAGACGGAAACAGCAGATGGAAGATTCTGGGTGCATTCAGGAGTTTCAGAGAGGTGACGAAATGGATGCATGATTTCGTTCAGGAGCATGGAAAAGAAGTTGATTCAATGAATCTTTCAATTGTGTATAAGATTCACAAGCTCTCATTTCCACATGACCTGATTGAAAGCACTGAAGATACTGAAGGGGAGACTGGATAACCAAAAAGCAAAACGGGATCTTCAGCCACCCTCCTCTTTACTGAGCTTCCAGAAAATTCTTGCTGCAATCAGGTCAGATTTCGTTCTCTCAATAATGTTCCTTGCTGCATCCAGTTTCGGTCTTAGATTTCCCGTAAGCCTGTCATGAAAATCAAATTCGATGAGGAGGTGATAGATCCTCTCCATCAGCTCCAGAATTTTCTCAATTTTTTCGAAATCCCCTCCCTTTACCATTTCTGTAAGGGCATACCTTCTCAGCTCCCCAATGCAGTCAGCCATACCTGGCAGTACAGCCTGAGGCACATCCACAGGAAGGGAATCGGGAACTTTTCCCTTTCTGATTATATGATTGAAAAGATGCGCTTCAACAAATTCCTGAAGTGCATCATTTGCCAGATAAAAGATATCAGGATGGGTTTTTCTGTATTTCAGCACTTCTCCGATCATACTTTCCACTCTTTTCAGGTACTCCTCAGCCTCATCATACCTTCCAGCATGAATATTCGCTATTGCTTTGGAACTGCTGAGCCTGAGCTCTCTGGATTTCACAATCAGATTCTCTCTAACCTTTTCCTTTTCCTCAAGTTCTTTCCTGAGCTTTTCCAGAAACTCATCTCTCAAGCAGAACCACCCTGCTTATCTCGCTCCCATCCCTGATGCTGTAACCTGTAAGCTTCGAAAGCTTCTCAGAAAACCCATTCACCTCATCATGCGAGGGCATTGCATTCCTGTCAAGCCTGAGCCTTGAATGACCGAGGTGCATGTACGCCTTTACCTCGATGAAGTCCGGCTGAACCTTTTCGACTATTTTAACGAACTTCTCAGCCTCCATGTTGATACCCTTAATCAGTGTGAGTCTTATGACTGTCCTGCCATCTTTTTCGGTCATTATCCTCATCGTTCTCTCAACCCTGTCCCACTGGCTTCTGCCCTGAAGTTTTCTGTGCGAGTCAGCATTCCAGGCAGTTATGCTCAGGTAAAGCTGATATGGCTCAACTTTCTCGACTGCATCGGGATTGGTGCCATTCGTAACCAGAAATGTCGTGAATCCATTTCTGCTGTAAACATCCACGAGCTCGTCGATTCTCGGATATAGCGTGGGCTCTCCTATCAAACTTATCGCAACCTGATTGGGGCTGTAAGCCTCTTCAAGCTTCCTCCTGTTCACACCCTCCGTGCCATGAAACCCGCTCAACAGGCGGTGCTGTGCTCTTATTGATTGCTCGAATATGAACTCCGGTTCATCCCATTCCATGAAAGGGGGCATTAAGTCGAGGGGTCTCCAGCAGTGGATGCATGAGAGGTTGCATATCAGAGCTGGAGACATCTGGAGGCAGCGATGGCTTGCTATTCCGTAAAACTTCTGCTTGTAGCAGTAGCCTTCATCTTTCAGCGACTTTTTTAGCCAGAGACATGTTTTAACTGCAGAGTGTTTTCCGACTATCTGATATCCCTTCAGGTCCGAAAGGCTCTTGACCATTCAGTTATGGTTGTACGGCAGGTTAAAATAGTTTTACCCGTGATGCTGAGGTTCGCTCAGATGAGCCTTTAACAATCACAGGTTCCCGGCAGGATGAACAGGATGCTGAAGCTTCTCTTCAGAGCTGATCCATTTTCCTGCAGAATCTATCAGGCAGATCATACCGATCTGAGAGAGCGATCTGAACTCATCGCGAGGGATGCAACCAGTGAAAATGCAATACTGAAAAGATGGATAACATAAATATAAAAATTAGCTTAAAATCGAATAAGAACAAACTGGAAGACACGTCAAATCTGACTTCAGTTGAGACCCCTTGCAAGTTCTCTCACAATCTCCTCAATGTAGGCATCGGCATCTTCTCCATATTGCTCCACCAGCTCAACTATCGCACTGCCAACAATTACACCGTCTGCCCCAGCATCTATCAGCCTTTTCACATGCTCTTTTCTTGAAATTCCGAATCCAACTCCAACAGGATTTTTACAGATTTTTTTCGCTCTTCTCACGAATTCAAAGGCTCTCTTTCCAATCTTATCCCTCTTTCCTGTCGTGCCGTAATCCGAGGTCAGATAGACAAAACCTGTTGATGAATTGTCAATCAGCTCAAGTCTTCTGTCTGAGGTGTTTGGTGAAGCTATGAAGATCGTTCTGATGCCATGTGCCCCACAAATCTCTCTGTACTCATCACTCTCCTCAACAGGCAGGTCAACGGCAATTATCCCGTCAGCGCCTGATTGAGATGAAAGGGAGACGAACCTCTCAACACCCATCCTGAACACGGGATTGTAGTATGTCATGAGCACGACCTTTTTGTCTGAGTGCTCTCTGAACTTCCTGACTATCTCAAACACATCTCTTACCCTGAATCTGGCTTTGAGTGCTCTGACGCTTGCTTTCTGAATTGTTTTACCATCTGCAACCGGATCGCTGAACGGAATTCCAAGCTCTATGATATCGGCATATTTCTCCAGAATTAGCATAAAATCGAGGGTTTTTCTCGGATTTGGATCGCCAGCGGTTATGAAAGCCACGAGAGATCTGTCAAGCATCTCCAATCACCTCCATCACTATGCCCATGTCCTTATCACCTCTTCCTGAAAGATTCACAACAACGACATCATCTCTGTCAAGCTGTTCTGCAAGCTTCATCGCATACGCTAAAGCATGAGCAGATTCCAGAGCTGGAATTATTCCCTCAGTTCTTGAAAGCTCAATGAAAGCCTGCAGTGCATGCTCATCCCTTACTGTCGCATACTCTGCCCTTCCAGTCTCTTTGAGCCAGGCATGTTCAGGACCAACGCCAGGATAGTCGAGTCCGGCAGAAATGCTGTGGGTGTCGAGAATCTGTCCATCATTGTCCTGAAGGAAGTAGGATAGCATTCCATGGAGAACGCCCTTCTCTCCAGCATTGAGGCTGGCGGCATGTTCTCCACTTTCAAGTCCCTTACCCCCTGCTTCAACTCCAATGAGCCTTACATCCCTGTCGCCTACGAACTCATAAAACGCGCCCATGGCATTGCTCCCTCCACCAACGCATGCAACTACCGCATCCGGCAAACACCCTTCCAGCTCCAGTATCTGTGCCTTTATCTCTCTGCCTATGACAGACTGGAAATCCCTCACAATCGTGGGATAGGGATGTGGCCCGACAACGGAGCCTATGAGGTAGTGAGAGCTCTCAAACGTCCTGCTCCAGTCTCTCAGAGCTTCATTTATTGCATCTTTGAGTGTTTTGCTTCCTCCCTCAACAGGTATAACATTTGCCCCAAGCAGTCTCATCCTGAAGACGTTCTGCTTCTGCCTCTCCACATCTATGGCACCCATGTAAACATCAACCTTCAGTCCGAGCTTTGCCCCTGCCATAGCTGTTGCCACTCCATGCTGTCCAGCCCCGGTTTCAGCTATAAGCCTGCTCTTTCCCATGTACTTCGCAAGAAGAGCCTGTCCAAGAGTGTTGTTGATCTTGTGAGCTCCGCTGTGAAGCAGATCCTCCCTTTTCAGATATATCCTTGCCCCTCCCAGCTTTTCGGTGAGATTTTTAGCATAGCAAAGTGGAGTCGGTCTTCCCGCATAGTTCTTCAGCAAATCGCCAAACTCCTTCCTGAAATTTTCATCTTCCCTGAGCTCCTCGTATTTTATTTCCAGATCCTCAAGTGGAGGAATTAGCATTTCAGGCACAAATCTACCACCAAACTCTCCGAATTTCATTTAACCACCCTTTCAAGTATTTCAACAGCACTTTCAAGAAATTCCTCCTTTACAAGTATGTGGTCTGTTGAATAGGATGAGAGAACGAGAACGGGAATCTCATTCTCTGCAAGCGCCGAGGAGACCTTTGCAATGAATCCAACGGTATTGAAAGGCATGATGGCTCTGAAGGTTATCAGCCTGAAACCCGTTTCAGCTTTTAATGGACTTATCCTCTTCAGCTCATCCTCTTTCAGAATGAGAGTTATCTCATCAAAATCCCTCACGGCAGCAAAGAAATTCACATCCGGAATTGCTTTAACATTTGCAACAGCAAATCTCCCATCGCTAACATCCATCACCTCTAACCACCTCTGAAAATTTTTTCACGAGATAATAATCCTTCCTGCCATTTCTCTCAACACCTGACGAAACATCCACACCTGCTGGCTTAACAAACTCAATTACAGACCGAGCATTCTCAGGATTCAGCCCGCCGGCAAGCATTATTTTTTCCTTCTTTGCAATTTCCCTGCTAACCCTGAGATCATGCATCTCTCCAGAGCCTTTCCCTGTATCGAGAAGGGAGAAATCTGGACTGTACTGTCTTATCATTTCAAGAACGATCTCAGCCTCATAGGTGTAGCTCTGAGAGGATTTTGAGATTCTGAACGCCTTTGCCGTAACAAGCCCATGCTCTTTCAGCATTGAGAAATCCTCAATTCCAAAATTTTCCGAATGTATCTGAATGTATTCAGCATTTATCTGCTCTGCAATTCTGTAAGCATCATCAAAGGATGATGATGTCAAAACAGCAAAAACAGGAATTGTAGAAGCCTCTATGATCTCTCTCGCTCTCTCGATGCCCGCGTATCTCCTTGAGTTTCTGTCCATGACAACCCCGGTGAAATCAGCGTATCTCTCAACAAAATCAAGCTCCTCAGTGCTTCTTATCCCGCATATCTTGACAATCAATCCGATCACCTGCATTTACTGATAAAATTCCTGATTATTCTCAACCCCTCCTCTCTCGGAGTTATAATGCTTTCCGGATGGAACTGTACGCCTTCAATTCTCCCATCTCTGCTTCTTATTCCCATAACAATCCCGTTTGATCTTGCAGTTATGTCAAACCCATCAGGAACATCGAGAATCGCGAGAGAATGATACCTGCCTGCAAAAAGTGGATTCGTAACTCCCTCAAATATTTCCTTTCCATCGTGGACAATCCTGCTTCCCTTCCCGTGGCATGGACTTACCCTTCCCACTCTACCACCAAAAACATGTCCTATTATCTGATGCCCGAGACAGACACCGAGAACAGGGACATCTGCCTTGATAATTATCTCAGGACTGTTTCCAACATCCCTCCTGCTTTCAGGATGTCCGGGGCCGGGA
>JALUWC010000475.1 GCA_027019885.1 Geoglobus sp. | reverse complement strand
ATTTTACAAAGCAGTCAACAACATTATTCCTCTTCCATCCATTATGTCTCTTCTGAATGAACATATGAAGCTAAAGAGGTCTCTTGACAGAAAAGGCAGACAGGAAGCGGTTACAATACTCAAAAAACCCGTAAAATACATTCCTCAGTATCCTTATCCGGTAGAACAGACAGCAGAGGGGAAATTTGCAAAACTGAAGAAGATATTTTCCAGAGGTAGGCAGGCAGAGGAGGTGGAGTCGTGAAGGGTTCAAGCTACATCATAAGTGCTGGATTTGTGCACATGATAAGAAATCCTGATTATACGATTTACGCAAGACTCAATCTTCTTACATACATATTTGACTGGATAAAGGCGAGATTCTATTTTGAAAAAAAGAAGGAAATCAAGAAGGAAATTGAAGAAATAGAAAAGGAGATTGATAATTTGAGAGATGCCTATGAACCTCTTCTTGATGAGGATGTTGAATTTTCAGTATACAAAAGAGCAGAATTTGAGAAGGCAATGGACAAAGTGAGATTTAGAATTGTGAACATAGTTGAGAATTTTGAATTGCTCGATGCCAGCATGGTGTCTGAATTTTACATCAGAGGTGGTAAGAGGTGATAAATGAGACACTTATATTCAACGTGTCGGTAAACCAGACAGCATTAAATTTTTCTATGCTGTTAAATGATCCGAATGTAGTTGTTACGACGTGGACAATGCTGAATAAATTCGCTGTGTTCTGCTTTACATTGGGAATGGTGGTGGGATATGGAATCGCTTATCTCAAGTTTGCCAAGACTTCAAAGGATTAAAAACTGGGAACGAGCATTTTTTGATCAGTTTGTGATGAAATCAGGAGAGCACATGCTTATTGTAGGGATTACAGGATCAGGAAAGACTCAAACCCTCTACTGGCTGGCTGATCTAATTGCTCACAACACGGATGAAACCATCGTATGGTTTGACATCGGCAAGAACGATGAGGCATTCAAGCTCGGAGAGATATGCGAAAGGCCAATGAAGGTAATAGTTCCAGCTGGATGCAGAATTGAAAGCAATGACTATGATTTTGAGCTGATATGGGTTGATCCTGTTAGCATCTCTGAAGTCTGGAATCATGTTGAAGAGGGCTTTGTGAACATCATCAGCATTTACAGATTTATTCTCGATCCTCACGTGTTTACTCAAACCGTAGCGGAGATTTTCAAGAGCCTGATAATGAAAGCCCACAATTACCAGATTAGAACTCCCATGACGATCTTCGCAGACGAGTTCCATAATGTAGCACCCTCCAGAAATGATGCACTTGATTACAAGCAGTATCTGACTGGTGCGTGGATTCAGGTGAATGTGGAGAAGCTGAGGAGTCTGGGAATTCGGTTAATCGCTACTACTCATGGCTGGAGGAAGATTCGAGCCGGAATAAGGAGTTCATTCAACTGGCTGATTTTCAAGAGAATTTCCGATGATGTAGGCAGAGATCAGAAGAAGCTGAACAAGTTTACTCCGTTGATTCAAACACTGAGAAATGACCAGTGCATCATAGTTTTTCCGAACAAGAGGTTCACGGACAAAGCGATAACTCCTTT
>JALUWC010000474.1 GCA_027019885.1 Geoglobus sp. | reverse complement strand
CAGGGCTTCAAGAGATGGTGCATAAGCGTAAGCAATGGAGAGAAGGGAGTACATCCCAAGACCAGTTACGAGGAGGGGTTTCTTCCCTATACTGTCCCCCAGCTTTCCCGCAGGAGTTGAGAAAATGGTCCTTGCTATTGAGAAGGCAGAGAATACCATTCCGAGCATAAAGCCAGTAGCACCAAAGCTCTCTGCATATATTGCCATGAGAGGTGCCACTATCCCGACACCAAGCATCGTCGCAAACAGTGAGATGAAAAGAGCAGTATAAACGGCTTTACTCATTCAGGGACACCACAATTTCCAGGGAATCCCTTGAAACGTTTATTTTCTCAATTCTTCTGCTGAGCTCGAACCTGACCTTTTCGTTGACTCTCTCTGATGAGAATCCAAGTTTGTAAAAGATGAAGCTCATAAGCAGAGCGCTGTTGCTGAACAAAAGGCCGGAGAAGCCCATTGAAAGGAACATTCTGAAGTTGTCCTCCCCCATTCTGACATTGTAGCCCCTGTCCCTCAGCCAGTCCTCGAAGTCTTCGATTGTAGCCTGTATTGCCTTTTGCATCAGAGGGGTAGGATAAAAAGGACATATATTGTTTTTCCTCTGGGGGGAAGCCCAGAATTATGTGATGTGAGGTGACTTCACGCAAGATAGAAATTGATAACTATGGCTTCCAGAAAACAGCCTTCTGAACGAATTCGGTGAGTTCTTTGCTTTTGATTTCCATAGACGATGTTTGGATTTCAAAAACCCGATTTTAGGTTGCGAGGGAGGCGAAAGTAAAGTATATAGCTAAATGAACAGAATTCGGTTAGGGATAATCAATCTAAACAAGAAAAACCGCAGGACATAGATGCAAAATTAGAACAAGTACTGAAGAGAGGAGGTGTCACCTATGTGAACCCGTAATAGGTATTAGGTTTGGGTAGATAAGCATTACCTTGGGTTGTACACCTCCTTTTTCTTTAGCATGTGGTATATGCAAACGAGCATCTTTCTTGCTGTTGCTACGATTGCCACATTGTGCCCTTTCCTTTTTCTTATTCTCAGATAGAAGTTGCGGAGGCCTCGCTTTCTTACTGCTGCATTTGCACACTGAACGAGAATCCATCTGAGCAGTTTGGAGCCCTGCTTTGTAATATGGCCTCTAATCTCCTTATCTCCAGATTGCCTCTGAAGGCATAAGCCTGCGTAGCTGACGAGCTTTTCGTGGTTGGGGAAGCGATTAATCTCTCCTATCTCTGCTTTGATTAATAAGGCTGAGTAGTAGCTTATTCCTGGGATTGTCATCAGGAGGATTGCATCGTCATCTTGTTTGGCTTTCTCCTGGATTATTCTGTCGATTTTCTTTATTTCCTCATTTATCTTGTCTATTATTGAAAGATACACCAAATAACTTTAAACAAAACCTCAGTTCCAGATGAATTTTAACAATTCACCAAGCGAATATTAACGACCTTCTCAACTTCAGATACCTTTATGAACTGTGTCACCTAATTTTACTTGTTACTCAAACCATATTACTTTGCAAAGTACTGGCTGCACCGAAAACTTTATATACTCACTCCAGCAGTTATTTAAAT
>JALUWC010000473.1 GCA_027019885.1 Geoglobus sp. | reverse complement strand
GCTATGAACTAAAGGAATTGACCCCCTACATTTTGGGCATTGGACCCCCCTAGCAAATATATATCCCTCAACATTTTTCGGGTAAAAATTGCTGAGATTTTCTTCGATATGGGAGATGAGATTGTTTGCCTCTTCTTTTACACGAAATGCAAGTTTTCTACCGTATCTGGCAGGATATTCAATTGTAGCTTTCAGAATGATATACGCAACAGGACTGTAATCAACGGCTACAGTCCTGAAGCCTAGTCTTAAGCTTTCGAAAGGTATCGTCCCACCGCCTGCCATGGGGTCACAGACAACAATATCATCAGGATTCTTCCCTTCGCTGCCCAATATCTTCTCAATAATATCTCTCTTAGGGTCTGAGTAAAAAAGTAAGGGGGGGTGTTTGTTTTTCAAATACGCATCTTTTTTTCCGTACCAGCCAATGGCCTCCATAAAAGTTTCCTTCTCGACATTATCCTCCAAAATAGCTGCCAGAGTTATTGCCCTTGCTGCAGAACACGGTCTGCGTGCGAACCATGGGTGAAGATTTCTTATTTTGGGATCAAAAAAGTCCCTTCCAATATTTCCAGGTATACCAAGTTCTTTTGCATGTTTTATATATGCTGGAGCAGACTTGTATGACATTTCAATTCCCGAATCTCTGCTTATATCCTTAACAGGAAACCATTTCTCTATGAGTTTTCCACACATTTCAATCACTTTTTATCCTAAATTGAGCAAATTTCCTATCTATTTCTTCTCTCAATTCATTTCCAGCCTCTTGAAAAACATCCAACAGCTCATCATAGATATTATCGTTCGCTACAAAATTCCAGAACTCCTCTCCAATCAGAATCTCACCTCTACCCAAATCATATAAGCCTTTCAAGGTCCATCTTTGATATGGTTGAGGGTGATATGGGTTATAAGGTATTGCAAGTCTTGTAAACACCTTTGCATTTTTATTTTGACTTAACCTCAGCGCTACCCATCTTAAAAGTTTTAGTTTCAATGCTGCAAACTCTTTCATATTTGGTTTTGCACTGGTGATATCAAAATAGTTCTCCTCATCGTCAATCTGTACGAACAAATCAACTCTTGAATCTGGATCTTTTTTAGGTTCGCCTTTTTTGATATTTTCCCTTATGAGCTCGATTTCCTTTATTTTATCAACTTGAATTTTTGTTGCTCTAAGGTCATAGTGAATGTTTTGAATTAACTGCTCAGTTTCAGGATCTATCTCCCCTAACAGTTCATATTGCCTCACAGCATAAAATCCGGCACTTTCTGCCAGAATTACTGCAACCTGTTCCCAGATCGAAATTCCAAAAGTCGTATTCATTGATTGTATGAATGAGAACATGGCATATCTATCTTTTCCGAGCAATCTGTAGTGAAATGGCATATGCGTTGTTTCTGGTTTGTATTCCCTCAGTTTAGTTCTTACAATCCCTACCAAAAGGTCACATATAGCATTACGAGTTTGTCTGCTTAAGCTCATTTTTCCACCTCAGGAAGCTACATTCAATTAAGTTTGAGTGAATTAAGCACTCAGCCCTATGAAATCACGCAATTTCCCATAATGGTATCTAATATTAAACCTTTTCATTGCCAAGTGTACATATTTGGTAGAAAACTTTTTATATCACTTTTTACTAACATAAAGTTAGGAAAAAAGGGTTAAGGAGGTGAGGGGAATGAGAGTGTTCGATCCGTTTGAAGAGCTGAGAAGGATGCAGGAGAGGATATCGAGACTCGTGGATGAGTTTGACAGATTTTCGGTTCCGATTGCAGAGAGAAGCTTTGCAGCCCCTGTTGATGTTATTGACGAGAGTGATAGGGTGAGAGTTGTGGTGGACCTTCCGGGATTTGAGAAGGATGACATCTCAGTTTACATCGAAGATGGAGATCTGGTTGTGAAGGCAAAGAGAGGAGAGGAGAAAGAAGAGAAAGGCAGAAACTACCTGAGGAGAGAAAGAAGCTATGGAGAAGTTTACAGGAGGATCTCACTGCCATCAGACGTTGATGAGGAAAGGATAAAAGCAAGATACAGAAACGGAGTTCTTGAGGTAGAGTTGCCAAAGGAGCAGAGAGCCAAGCGAGAGATCAAAATTGACTGATTTTTTAATTCATCTTGTATATACTGTTATCACATCCCCATCTTCAAGCCTGTGATCCATTCCAACTCTCTGCCCCTCAAACTTTACACTTCTCCCCCAAACCCTTGCATATCTGAAATTCTCAACCATATCTCTGTGAATTTTTCTGCAGACATCCTCGACAGTTGAGCCTTTTCTAAGGATCATTGGCTCCTCCTCAACCCTTCCCCCGGGAGGCTTGAGAAACACCCTTATAAACTCGAGCTTCATATATATCTCCTGAACGAGTCTGCCCAGATTTGCGCCGGTCTTGGCAGAAACTGGTATTGTTCCATCTGGAATTCTGGCATCAGGATAGAGGTCTATCTTGTTCACCACAGTGATGGATGGAATGTACGCTCTATTTCCCTGAATAGCATCAATAAGCCTGTCTATGGATATGTCCTCCCTTATCAGGATCTCACCGTTGTGGATTTTGTATTCTCTGAGTATCCCTTTTATGGTTTCTTCATCGATTGAAAGGTTCACAGTGGACTTGACATTCAACCCCCCTGTTGCCTTCTTTTTAATAACCACATCTGGAGGTTTTTCATCAAGCCTTATTCCTCCCTCATATAGTTCTTTTTTGAGAGCATCAACATGATCTACTGTGAAAACATCAACTACAATGATTATCAGATCTGCATTCCTCACAGCCGCAAGTATCTCTCTGCCCCTTCCCCTCCCCTTTGAAGCTCCCTCAATGATTCCGGGAATGTCAATAATCTGAATTTTTGCTCCATTATATTCAAGCATTCCGGGAACTGGTTTGAGAGTTGTAAAATCATAATCGGCAATCTGACTCTTAGCATCTGTCAGTGCATTCAGAATTGTTGATTTCCCAACAGAAGGGTAACCTACAAGAACTGCTGTTGCATCACCCTCCTTCTTTATTGCGAACTGCTCACCGCCTGTCTTTTTCCTCTGCTTTTCAGCTTCCTCCTTCAGTCTTGCAAGCTTCGCTTTAAGCTTTCCTATGTGATGCTCGGTTGCCTTGTTGTAGGGTGTTTTCCTTATCTCTTCCTCAAGCCTCTTGATCTCTGCCTGTACGTCCATTGAACCCCAGAATAATTGCACTTAATAAAAACCTTAAGCAAATTAAAGGTATCTCCTCGGATCAGCTATTCTGCCTTCGATAGCTGTTGCTACTGCCGTCGCAGGAGAGGCAAGATAGATCTCAGCCTCAGGATTGCCCATTCTCCCCTTAAAATTCCTGTTTTGAGTTGAAAGACAGACCTCACCATCCGCCAGTATCCCCATGTGAATGCCAACGCATGGCCCGCAGCCGGGAGGTAAAACAACTCCCCCAGCAGAGACTATCGTCCTGATGTAGCCAAGCTCGTCAGCCTTCAGATACACTTCTCTGCTTGCAGGGCCAACGATGAATCTGATTCCTTCTGCAACTTTTCTTCCTGAGAGAATCTTCGCAACAATCTCAATATCGCTTAACCTTCCATTTGTGCATGTTCCCACAAAAACCTGATCAACCTCGATCCCTTCAACATCGCTTACAGGAGAGACGTTATCAACATTGTGGGGTTTGGCTACAAGAGGTTCAATGTCTCCAGCGTCAAAAAAGAGTTCTTTCTCGTACTCTGCTTCCTCATCTGGCTTTATTTCTCTGAACCTATCCTCTCTCCCTCTTTCTGCAAGAAATTTTCTCGTTTCATTGTCGCTCTTGAACACTCCCGCTTTTGCTCCGCACTCAATGGCCATGTTTGCCATTGTAAGCCTTCCATCAATGCTCATTTCATCAACAGCCTCACCATGAAATTCAAGAGCCTTGTAGGTTGCACCATCAACCCCGAGCTTGCCAATAATCGCAAGCATCACATCCTTCGGAAAAACTCCTTTCTCAAGATTCCCGCCAATCTCAATTCTGAATGTCTCTGGAACCCTGAACCAGTTTTTTCCGAGAGCGATTGCAATCGCAACATCTGTTGATCCCATCCCTGTTGAAAATGCCCCCAAGGCACCATACGTGCATGTATGGCTGTCTGCTCCAACAACAAGATCTCCCGGATTGACATGTCTTTCAACCATGAGCTGGTGGATGATCCCCTCTCCCGGAGGGTTGAAGTCAGCGCCGATTTTTTCGGCAAAGTTTTTTATAAATCTCTGATCATTACTCAGTTCTTTCCTCGGTGATGGTGCAGCATGATCCACAAAAAAATGAGTTATCTCTACCCCTCTTATCCTTTCAGGCGAAAATGAGAGAGCTTCAAGCTGCCTGATTGCGAGAGGAGCCGTGCCGTCCTGTAATGCTATCTGATCTATATCTGCGATTACAATATCACCGGCATGAGCATCCTGACCGCTTTTTTCCGAGAATATCTTCTCCGCTATTGTTTTACTCATGAAAGTCACGGAGAGCTATGAATATTTAAAAATTTTTTATTTTTTGTTTTGAGATATTACAACGATCCCCCTGTCCGCTGGCTTCAGTTTCATGAGTGGCTCAAGGGTTTCGGGATTGACAACATGGCTGGACCTTTTCTTACCAACAACAGCATCGTATATTGCTTTTTTTGATATTTTCCCGCTTGTTTTTGGCAGATCTTGAACAAAAACTATGACCCCCGGTTTTGCTATTCTACCTATGTCATTTTCGACCTTTTCGAGTATTCTCTCTCCCAGCTCCTTTTCTGGATTTTCAGAGACTGCGAATACTCCAATAATATTTCCTTTTACCCTGTCAGGCAGTCCAATAGCTGAGACCTCTCTGATTTCCGGAATTTCCATGATGATTTGCTCTATCTCTGTCAGTGATATTCTGTGACCGCTAATGTTGAGAACATCATCTGCTCTACCAACAATCCATATGTGACCATCCTCGTCTGTGTAGGCGTAGTCTCCGGTGTAATATATCCTCTTCCCGTATCTGCTCCAGTAAAATTTGACGTAGCTTTTTGTATCTCCATTGAGTTCAAGCATCATTCCGGGAAAAGGCCTCATTATGGCAAGATTTCCAATTTCAAATGGCTTTACAGGCTTCCCACCATCATCAAGCACGGCAATCTCAAATCCCGGAAGTGGTTTTCCAACAGATGCTGGCTTCATTGGTGTGAGAGACGGAATCTGAGAAATAACATGCCCCCCGGTTTCTGTCTGCCACCATGTGTTCACAATCGGCACACTCTCCCCGCCAACCTCTCTGTAAAGCCATATCCAGGTCTCAGGCTCTATAGGCTCCCCAACAGTCCCTATGAGCCTGACAGTAGATATATCATAGTCCGAAGGATTGCACGTCTGGATCATCCTTACAAGCGTTGGAACTGTGTAGAAGACGGTCACACCGTACTCTTCTATTATTTCGAATGTTCTGCATTTATCTGGATAGTCAGGGGCCCCTTCATAAATCAGGATGGTGGAACCTATGGAAAGAGGTCCGTAAACAGCATAGCTGTGACCTGTGATCCATCCAAGGCTGGCAGTTGTCCATATGATGTCATCCTCCTTCAGATCCAGAACTGTCTTGGATGTTGCATATACATGAACTAAGTACCCGCCTGTTGAGTGGACAACTCCTTTTGGCTCGGCTGTGGAGCCACTTGTGTACATTATGAAAAGCGGATGATTTGAATCAAGTATCTCCGCATCACACTTGCTCTTCTCAAGAATTTCATGATACCACACATCCCTGCCCTCGGTGAAACCAATCTCATTACCAGCTCTTTTAACAACAACAGCCTTCTTTACCGTGCCTGAGAGTTCAACAGCTTTATCTGCTTTTTCCTTCAGGTTGATCAGGTTCCCTCTTCTGTAGTATCCATCTGCGGTTATGAGAAACTCCGCTCTACTATCCTTTATCCTGAAGCCAGCAGACTTTGCACTGAATCCCTCGAAAATGTATATGTGGATGGCACCAATTCTTGCGCACGCAAGCATCGAGATAATCCCCTCAGGTATGTTCGGCATGTATATCGCAACCTTCGATCCCCTCTCTACTCCTATGGATTTTAATCCGTTTGCAAATGCATTCACCTCTCTGAAGAGCTGGTAGTACGTGTATGTCTTCCTTTCACCATTTTCCCCCTCCCATATTATCGCAATCTTGTTCTTCTTTCCTGCATGTCTGTCAACACAGTTGTAGCTTGCATTTAGCTTTCCTCCAACAAAGAACCTGAAAAAAGGTGCTTTGGAGTCATCAAAAAACTTCTCCCACGGTTCAAACCACTCAAGCTCTCCTGCAAACTCCTCCCAGAACTCAACCCAGTTCTCGTGTGCTCTGGAATAGATAGAGGGGTCCCTTATGTTTGCCTGCCTTACAAACTCCTTTGGTGGATATATCCCGCTCATGATTTATCACTATTAATAATGTTCAGTACTGGTTATTTAAGGGTTTTTGTTTTTCTCGGTAAGGACACCCCAGATACCCGCTCTATCCCCAACGCTTAATAGCCAACTATCTGTTTTGGCTGCCAAAGGTATATATTGTTCCTTAACAGAGTGAGCCCATGGTCAGGGTTTATGCCCTTACAACATGTCCGTACTGCAAGAAAACCCTGAAATTCTTCGAAAAGCACGGAATAGAGGCTGATGTAATTTTTATAGACAAGCTCGATCCTGAGAAAAGGGAAATGGCAATGAGAGAGGCTTACAGCTATGCTGGGATGTATGCCGTGCCTGTTGTTATTCACAATGAAACGGTGATCGTGGGGTATGACAGGGAGCAGCTCCAAAAACTTGTGGAGGAGATAAAAAATGAATCCTGAAGAATATCTGAAGGTTGTCGAGAGGATAGCCTCATCAAAGGGCTGGAAACCAAACCCGGACAGAGAGATACTCCTTGAACTTGCAAACGGGCTTCTTGAAAACAGGAAAAGGTATGGCAGAACATACTGCCCATGCAGAATTGTAACCGGAAACCATGAAATTGACAGAAAAATAATCTGTCCATGCACATATGCTGAAGATGATATAAAGAATTACGGAAGGTGTTTTTGTGGGCTGTATGTAAGCGACGAGGTCTTTGAAGGTAAAAAAACACCACCTGTTGCAATTCCTGACAGACATGCGGAGCTCATACTCACTTCAGGCAAATAAATGAATAATTGCAAAACCTGCACTGCCTGAAATCTCTTATGTACTTTCCAGAGTGGATGCTGTCAAAAAATCCAATGCTCTCATCAAGCAGTTTCTTGCTGAATTTCAATTTATACTCCCTAAACTTCTCTCCGTTGAATTCCACTATCGAGCCTTCTTCCTTTCCTGCCATTGCCAGATATAGATTCAACTGGCCAACCCAGTTTTTTGTTGGTTTTCTGAATTTCTTTACATGCTTGACCTCATAGACCCTGTCACTCGTTATGAAATCTGCCCTTCCCGAGATTATATAGCTATCTGCAATGTATCTGAGATTT
>JALUWC010000472.1 GCA_027019885.1 Geoglobus sp. | reverse complement strand
AGTAATTTCGGATAGCTTTTACCAGTTAACTCGGAAGAAGAGTTTTATTGAGAAGTGGATTAGAAAGTTTTTGAGTTTTGGTTAAGTTGGTTATGTCGAACACTATAAATGAAAAACTCATTCGACAAACACGACATCAATACCTAATTTCTCCGCAACTTTTTTCTGCTTTTCGACGCTCGTGAGAAGTTTTTCCGATCTTCTCTGCTTGGGCCATATACAAGGCATCGTAAACCGTTATGCCACTATTCAAGGCGATTTTTACAGAATTATCCAAATATTTCTCGAAGGATTCAAAGATTACAACTTCTGTGAGTTTTTCCAGCGCTTTAAACATTTTATCGGCTTGTTCTCTTAAGATTTTGTCATATAGCACGATGTGTTTCCATATTGCATTTGAAACCTCTGCCAGAGCCAAGTTTAAAGAGAACGATTCTTCCAACAGGTAGTTTCTAACGGATTTCCAGTTCCTTTCTCTTAATATATACTTAGCCAGCGAGGATGCGTCAATTACCATCACGATGCTCCCTCACGTATTTTTTAGCAGTTCCGACTTCAGTTTCGGGTATATCAGAAAGCAAGGAATCTATTTCTTCCAACGCCCTCAACTTTCTGTATTCTTTAATTTTTCTCTCGATAAACGCTCTTATTTCCTCGCTCCAGTTAATGTTTACCTCTTTCATCATCCTTTTAAGCTCCTTCGGAACCCTCACGCTGATTACATCCATGTATTACTATATAGTGTTACAATACTTAAAATCTTTCCTACCGTAAGCATTAACTCCCTCATCAAGAAATCGAAATAACTGTTGAACAAATACGACTCCTTATAGGGTTCTTCTTCATTAGAACCCGAGCAATTCCCTCTTACGGGTTTCCAGTCGGACAGATCGGACTTTATGTCAACTTAATCTTACCGAAAGATTCTGCGAGATTTACTAACAATTGTTTATTGATAATTTTACAGCTTTGCACATCGCTCGTTAGCTCCCTTATACCTTCTTGTACTCATAGCTTTTTCAGGATGTTTTCGCAAGTATTCAAGCTTTCTTCGTTACTTCTTGATATTCTTCGTCTGGTATTGTTTCAACCTTCTGCTTTTCAGCCAAAAGACAGATTAATTACTTCTCAATTTTATCAAGTTAAGTCTCTTTTATGATAGTTCTTCCAGCCCTGTCAACTTAACCACCTCAGGTGGTTGTAATAGAGCATAAACAGTTTGCAAAGCAGATTCCAGTTTCTTATAGGATTTTTAGCTGTGATTGAGCAGAAAAAACCTTGATTCTTTGTTTGAAAGAAGAAAATGCGGATTCAACCAGACTTCTCTTTCCAAAATTTCTCGTGCTTAAATTCTACTCTAAGAATTTCCAGAGCCCTTTTCAGCCATAGTGTTTTTATCGATCAAAAACTTAGGCTTTAGGTCCATCCCCAAATCACATCTCAGCCAACCTCTGTAACGCTTTCTTTTCTCTAAAACCCAAAGCTACAACGATCCCAACCAGAAGGACATTCATAGCTGGAAATTTCAACACAGACCTCCTCGTATAGCGGTGTAATTTCCTCAATCCAAATGATTTGGCGAGCTTGAAAA
>JALUWC010000471.1 GCA_027019885.1 Geoglobus sp. | reverse complement strand
CACGAAGTCACCTTTCTTCACTTCCACCCTCCTCATATTTAGTATATCCATAGAAATACTTAAATACTTTTTGGTTGAATTCTCAGCATGCTTGGATTCAGAGTGACAAGGAGGTTTGTTAAGGATCTTTTAGAAGTTCTGGATGAAGTGGTTGAGGAGATAAGGAAGGAGGAGAAAGCTTATCCATATGCGGAATGGGAGCAAAAGAGGGAAGTTGTTAAGGAGAGGTTGAGAAACCTTCCTGAGTATGTCAGGGAAGCTGTAAACTCACTTAGCATTCAGAAAAGAGCAGGAAGACCAAAGAAAGTTGATCTTGAGAAGAGAGTTATGCTCTTCCTCTTTGCAAGGCTCATCAACAAATCAAACAGGGATGTTGAAGAACTGCTTGAGCTGTTCGAACCTTTATTCGGGATAAAGGTCAGCTACAAAACGATAGAAAGGCTTTACTCTGACGAAGAAGTTAAGCTTGCCTTGCACAACCTCTTTATTCTTTTGTTGAAGGATGAAGGAGTATCTGGAGATTTTTCAGGAGATGGGAGTGGTTACAGCCTAACAATAACGAAGCATTACAGAACCAACCCTAAGAAGAAAAGCAAGGATTTTCGCTATGTTTTCAGGATAATAGATATCGAGACAGGAATGTACGTTGGCTTAGGTTATTCTTCAAGATCTGAGAAGGATGCTTTTGAGAAGGCAATGAAGATGCTCAAAAGCATGGGAGTAAAGATAAATTCAATCTCCTTAGACAGATATTACAGTACAAGGAAAGTTCTGAGGATGTTTGATGCAGAGACTGCTATCTACGTTATTCCAAGAAAGAATCTGTCGAAGATAGGATTTGATTGGCTTAGGGTTATAGAGAGGATTGTTGAATCTCCTTACAGATTTCTTAAGAGGTACTTTAAGAGGAATCTTAGCGAATCAGGTTTTTCAGCTGACAAGAGAAGATTTGGATGGTTGATAAGGCAGAAAAGGGAAGATAGACGGGAGATGGCTCTGTTTGCTGTTGGGCTGTGGCACAACATATTTGCTGTAAAGGTGATGAGGTAATTATGTCCCAATTCCCTGGGGGAGAAAACTTTTATTTATCCTTCAGGAAATTCCTAATAGGTGATTAAATGCCTCAGGCCCCGTTATTCGAAAGACCTCTTAATTCAAGGGATGAACTAAATGCTTTGGTTGACAGAGCTGCGGACATTATTAGAACAGCAACAGACTACAAGTTTATTCTAGTTTTGCTGCTCCTGAAAAGGATGAGCGACGTCTGGAAAGAAGAATTTGAAGAAAAAAAGAAAGAGCTCCTGCAAAAAGGATGGGATGAGAAAAAAGCTGAAGCGGAAGCGGAAAATGAAGTTTGGCATACCTATAATCTAAAGAGGAGTCTTCTTTGGGACAATGTAACTAAAGACGTGAAAAAATTGCCCGAAAACCTTACAAACGCTTTGAGAGAGGTTGCCGAACTTAATCCAGAGTTAAAAGGAGTTTTAGATAGATTCAATTTCCTGACTTTTACCACACAAGAACATAGAGAAAAGCTAAGAATGCTCGTAGAACTTTTCAATCGTTACAATTTTGGAAATAAGCATGTTTCCA
>JALUWC010000470.1 GCA_027019885.1 Geoglobus sp. | reverse complement strand
ATGTTCGGAGTGAATCGACGTAACAGAGTAAAGTCGTAAAGGGTAAAATATTTCTAATCTCCATCCTGCTTTTCTCTGTGCACGGCGATTTTATTCTAAAAGCGGCAAAAGAGCTTGAGATGAGTCCTGAGGAGATACTGGATTTTGCCTCAAGCATAAACCCCTTCCCGCCAGGTGATCTTGAAGAAGTTGTTATCAGGGCAGCAAAAAAAGCCCGATACTACCCGGAAAGCAGCTATTCTGAGCTGAAAAGAGTAGTTGCGGAACATCTGGGATGCGGCAAAAGAGAAGTGGTGATAGGTAACGGCTCAATAGAGCTTATTGATGCTTTTTTCAGGTTTAATCAGGGAAAGACCGTAACTATCCCCTATCCTACCTTTACCGAATACGAAAGATACGCCTCAATTTACGGCCTTAGAATTCTCCATCGCCCCTATCCGGGCGTTTTCACGGATAACGACGCTGACACCTCAGTGATATGCAATCCCAACAATCCGACCGGTGATTTCCTAAATCTCGAAGATTTCAGAAGTAACAAACCCCTCCTGATAGACGAAGCATTCATTGACTTTGTCGAAAACGGCAGAGCACCCGGCGAAGGTGATAATTTTATAGTGAGGTCTTTGACCAAAATTCTGGCGATTCCGGGATTGCGCTTCGGTTACGGCAGATTCCCTGAAAGTTTCGCATTTAAATTTGAACGCATCAGGTCTCCCTGGCATGTTAATGTTATTGCAATGGATGTTGCCCTCCATTACCTGCCAGACCTGAATAGCATTTCCAGAAAGGTCAGGAAGATTATTGCGAAGGAGAGAAGCTGGCTGACTGAGCAGCTTGACAAAATGGTGTTAGAAAGCAAAGGAAAAGCCAATTTTCTGCTTGTAAAGACACCTTTCGATGCCGAAAAACTCTTCCACTTCCTCTACACCAGAGGAATTCTGATAAGAACTTGCAAGGATTTCAGGGGGCTCGGAAAAGAGTACTTCAGAATAGCTGTGAGAAGCAGGACTGAGAATGAAAAGCTGGTGGAAAATATCAGGCAGTTCATGGAAATTATGGAGTCTACAGATCCCATCGAGAAGCTTTAAATGCAAAGTGTTCAAATATATTTCATGCTCAAAAAAACTCATGCGCTCTTCGGTATGGCAGTAGCGTCACTGGTTTTCAGGGGCTTTAGAAGTTACGAGTACATAATCATGACCGGGATTTTTGCCGTCATCAGCGATCTCGATTCAGTTATCGGGTTGAAACACCGCGGTTTCACCCATTCTCTCTCCTTTGCCTTTCTGGTTTCTTTAATGCTGTATGCTATCCCGTTTGAGGGATACAGGCTTGCTTGGCTCTCTGCAGCTATTGGCATTCTCAGCCACCTGTTTCTGGACTCTCTCACCAGAGGTGGGGTACCCCTCTATCACCCACTCTCAAAAAAGAGGCACTCTCTGCCCCTAGTGGCGAAGCATGTAAGATATGACAGCCTTCCGGCAAACTTATTTTTCATCTTGGTCTCTGTAATTCTAATGGCAAAAGCGGTGGGGGTGCTGGTCTGAGCTCGCATAATTCGTATAACTCACACAAGTCGCACATGACTCCTTCAATAC
>JALUWC010000469.1 GCA_027019885.1 Geoglobus sp. | reverse complement strand
AGAAAATGAAGGAGGAATTTGAGAGCATAAAGAGGACAGTTGCCATAAACTCTGCGGATCTTGAGGAGAAGATGGAGGGGAAGATAAGAGCGTACATGGAGTCCATAGAGTTCAGGCTTGACAGGATTGAGAGAAGGCTTTACAGATAACTTATAATAACCCCATCCAACATATTGTCATGGGCAGTGACATTGGCGATATACTTGTGAGAGAGCAGGTCGGTCTTGATCACTTCTCGGGAAAGAAAATAGCCATAGATGCCTTTAACACAATTTACCAGTTCATAACCACAATAAGGCAGCCTGATGGCACTCCTTTAAAGGATTCTGATGGAAGGGTTACGTCTCACCTCTCAGGATTGCTTTACAGAAATGCGAATCTCATTGAGAATGGTGTAAAGCCGATATACGTTTTTGATGGAAAGCCCCCATCATTCAAGGAGAAGGAGATAAGGGAGAGGATTGAGAGGAAGATTGAGGCAGAGGAAAAATGGGCAGTTGTCGTTGAGAGGGGAGAGGATGCAAAGAAGTATGCCATGATGTCGGCAAGAATTGACGAGTACATTCTGGACTCATCGAAAAAGCTTTTAGACTTGCTCGGAATTCCCTGGATTCAGGCTCCAAGCGAGGGAGAGGCTCAGGCATCCTTCATGACATCAAGGGGTGATGCGGACTTTACAGGAAGTCAGGATTACGACTCTCTGCTTTTTGGCTCTCCATTTCTTGCCAGAAATCTCACGATAACCGGTAGAAGAAAGCTTCCCGGGAGAAACGTTTACATTGATGTGAAGCCTGAGGTAATCTCCCTGGATGAGAGCCTTAAGTCGCTTGGAATCACAAGGGAGCAGCTCGTTGACATCGCAATTCTCGTTGGGACTGACTACAACGATGGTATAAAGGGTGTTGGAGCAAAGAAGGCTCTGAAGTACATAAAAACATACGGTGATGTGTTTAAAGCTCTCAGGGCGATTAAGGCTGAGGTTGAAAACCTGGAGGAGATCAGGGAGTTCTTCCTGAACCCACCCATTTTTGAGGAATATGAGGTTCACTTCAGGGAGCCGGATGTTGATGGAGCGGTTGAGTTTTTATGCGAGGAGCACGACTTCAGCAGGGACAGGGTTGAGAAGGCTGTGGAAAAGATAAGGGCAAACATCTCAGCCTCACAGTCAACACTGGACAGGTGGTTCTGATGCATGAGGGTGTTGAGGATTTTGTGGCGGGCATAGTTACCGTTTCAACATCCAGATTCAAGAAGTACGGGATTCTGGAGGGTGTTGAGAATATACCGGAAGATGATGGCTCCGGGAGAGTTATTGCAGAGGTTCTCGGTAGCAGGGTGATTTTTTACAGGCTCGTTCCTGACGATGTTTATGAAATAAGAAGGGCGGTTTATGAATTCCAGGGAGATGTTCTGATTGTTACCGGCGGAACGGGATTAACTCCCACAGATGTGACAGTTGAAGCTCTTGAACCGGTTTTTGAGAAGAGGATTGACGGGTTCGGGGAGATTTTCAGGCTTGAGAGCTATAAGGAGATAGGGTACAGCGCAATTCTGTCAAGGGCTGTTGCGGGGGTAGTTGATGGCAAGGTTGTCTTCTGCCTTCCAGGCTCAAAAAATGCTGTGAGACTCGGCATGAGGATAGTTGAAGAGATTGCTGGCCATATTATCGCCCATGCGAAGGGAGAGAGATGATAGTCAGATATGAGGTGTTTGATGAGGACTACATCCCGGAAGAGATTCTGTTCAGGGATCAGCAGATGAGCAGGGTTGCATTCAATCTGAAACCAGCTGAGCATGGAAGCAGACCCATGAACATGCTCTGTCTTGGCCCTCCAGCCACGGGAAAAACAACAGTCATGAGATACATCCTCAATCAGGCTCATCAGAGCATCAGAGGTGTTTACATAAACTGCCAGATACACCAGACAAAGCAGCAGATATTTTTCAAAATATTCGAAGGACTTTATGGCTACATCCCTCCACCCGGTATATCATTTCAGAAGCTGTACTCATCAATTCTGAGGAAGGGAGTCGAGGAGGGGCAGGTTCTGTTTGTCGTTCTGGATGATGTGAACCTTTTGCCAGAGAAACTCCTTAATGAGGTTGTTTACCTGATTTTGAAGGGCCATGAGGAGGTTGAGAGCTTCAAGTCGGGAGTTGCCGGAGTTTCAACGGATGCAAAGATATCTGCTCTTCTCGAATCGAAGACCCTTTCTGTGTTCCATCCGGATGAAATCCTCTTCCCCGTTTATGATTTTGATGAGATGTACAGAATTCTTGAAAGGAGGGCTGAAGCTGGTGTGATTGGGGGTAAGGTGAGCAGCGAGGCTCTGGAGTTCATAGCAGAGAAGGCCTACGAGTACCTCGACCTGAGGTTCGGGATACATTTGCTTAAGATGGCAATTCTGAACGCTGAAAGGAGTGGCAGGGATCTCGTAGAAATTGATGACGCCCAAAACATTCTTGACACAAGCAGATCGGCCTTCTTCAGAAAGATTCTGTCTGCTCTCGGCAGTGACGAGGTTGAGGTGCTCGTTCATTTGTACACGTCAAGGTCGAGATACACGGGAGATCTTTACAGGGAGATGAAGGGAAAGATGGGGTACACAAAGTTCTTTGAAATCATAAGGAAGCTTGAGAATCTGAGGCTCATAGACACCGCCGTGAAGTATGAAAAAGGTCTCAGGAGGTATGTCATCAGGAGATTCAGGAGTGAGGAGCTGCTCAGTGCTGTCGATGAACTTCTGAGATGATCTGTTCAATTTCGCGGATGTCTGCATCGGTTTTGAAGGATGTGCCTGAGAATCTCGTTCTCGATGCCGGGTAGCCTCTCTCCTTCAAAGCCTCAATCACATCTGAGAGTGGAGGTGGTGACATTCTGAGCCTCCTGCATATTTCGTGTATTTCGTAGTGGGTTACTGAATGGATTTCGCTCTCTATTCTCTCAAACAGCTTTCCAGTTTCGCCATCCCTGTCAAGCCTTGAAACGAACTCAGGGTTGTGGAGCTCTCCAAGCCACAGCGGGCCGTACATCCTCGATCTCTCACCACACTGGCAGAACATCTCAGGAGTTTCAAAGATATTCACCGACTCTCTCCATCCACATTTCCGGCAGTGCAGGATGAATCCAGTCTTTTCATAAATTTTTCCCGCACCTCTGCTTGTTCTTCTCAGTTTCAGGTGAACTCTGTAGTAGTGCTCCTTGGCCCAGGAGATCAGAACTTCAGGGCATTTATCATACTTCGTCACCTCTCTCACAATCTTTCCGATCAGCATCCTCACCCCGGTCTCGTGGTAATACTCTGTTTTCTCGGCAAAGGCACCGTACTTCCTCAAACCGGAAAGGGGTGAACTTCCGCACAATGCTGAGGTGTCCGTGGCAGTTATACTGAGATACCTGAAGGCTGACTTCGCCGCTGAGTCCAAAAACTCGGAGGGAGAGCCAAAGGGATCTATGTCAACGTGATGGTAGCTTCTCTCTCTCATAAGAGCGGCGGCATCTCTGTTGTGGATCAAAGCCTCAACTCCATTGAGCCTGAGATTTCTCTCAATGTTCTCGCATGCCTTTCTGCTGAAGTCGTTGAACTCCACATTAGCAAAATCAGCCTCAAGAGTAGCTCTTATTCCCCTCACTCCTGTAGCTGCGAGGGCATCAAGGTAGCTTTTGCTTTTCATGCTCCTGAATATTTCCATGTCTGCGTCTCTGCAGAACCTCATTCTTGGATTGTAAAACACATCGCTGTAAACCTCTATCCTTGCCTTTCCCTCATGAATCAAATTTTATCACCACATCCTGAACAATTCTGTTTCTGCTTTCCTCCGTAAGCGTGATCAGATCGAATTCCCTTCTGATTCTCTCAGCAAGGTGGTGGGATGATCTGTAATGCACTGTGAAAAGGAGATTGCTGCCTGAATCAATAAGCATGCTCACAGCATTTACAAAAGCTCTGCTTTTAAGCTCCATTAGCCCGACCTCGTCAATTATGATGAGGTCAGCATCCATGTATCTCTCAATTCTCTCTGATATTTCATCCAGAGAGTCAAGATACACCCTGTATTTACCAACCCTCGGAAACCCATCCTCCCTTCTCGCCAGAACCCTAGAAAAATCCGTATGCAGCTCTTTTATTGTGAATCCAGATCTCACCCCTCCCTCCCTGATTTCTGCGGTGATGAATCCCTTCACTGACAGCCTGTCTTTCAGTGCAGAGTAAACCTTCATGCAGGCTGTGGTTTTCCCGATTCCCGGTCTGCCTGTTATGGCGATTTTCATTCCAGAACTACCAGAACGTCTCCTGTCTCAACTCTCTGCCCCTCGCTGACCCTTATCTCTCTAACCCTGCCTGATGATGGAGCCACTATCTCGTTCTCCATCTTCATTGCCTCAAGTATGAGTAAAGTCTCACCGGCTCTCACGGCATCGCCCTCTGAGACCAGTATCTTTGTTATGTTCCCGGGAAGCATCGCCTTGACAACCTTTTCACCGAGATCTGCTGTCCTTGAAATACTTTCAGCCTTTCTGAGTGATTTTATTTTTGCCTCCTCAACCTCAACCTCAACAACGCTGTCGTTAACCTTAACCCTGTAGAGATAATCGGCAACCTTCTCAACCTCAGCAAAATATGTTTTTCCTGAAAGATTGACCTTGAATTTTCTCATGATGCCCTCTTGCACCAATATGATAAAAAATTTTTGCAGAGCTAAGGCTTAACTCTTCTGACTGAAATGTATGTTATCTCACCGTCCTCAGTTAAAAGAGGATAGAGCAGGGTTTTTCTGACTGCATTGGAAAGCCTCACATCACCTGCAAGCTCTCTTGCAACCATGTCAGATCTGATTTTGACCAGATATTTCGAGTGCTCCATCTCCCTCAGGCTTTTTATCCTCTCATAAACCCTGAAATCACTCCCAAACTTCAGTCCTGTCTTCACCATGAACCTCCTTTCCCTCAGATCCCTGTAAATTCTGTAAGCTGTTTCAAAGTTCTCAAATGATCTCAGTCCAAGCTGATAAATCTGGCTGAAGCTGCTCTCAATCCTCATGACTCCCTTTTCGACTAAATAAAGCCCCTCGTATATTGATAGAAGAATCCTTCCCCCCCTCTCAGTTCCGTAGAAGTATTTTCTGTGGAGATCAAGGCAGTCTGTTGCAAAGAATCCACCAGAGAATTTCGCGTTGAATGGTTCCATGCTCTCCTCATGCTCTCCGCTCTTTTCAAAGATGTCAACTGCAAAGTAGCTAACCTCTCCCTCACCATCCACAATGGCAATCCTCTTTCCAGCATGAGTGTAGAGCCAAGAGACATCGATCTTGGAGAATTCCTGCAGAGGGATAAAGTCTCCAAAATCTCTGATATTAATCCTCTTTCCCCTCTCTCTGAGTTCCTCAAAAACAAAATATTTTGTTGTGTCAGAAATTGCGAGAAGATCCTCGAAGCTCACCGGCTTTTCTCCATCGAAAACCTGAAGAATCCCCTTCATTGTTAGATATGCTGCTTCTTCTGGAGTGAGAATTAGATTCTCACCTTTAACCTCCCCAAATTTTCTCCTCACGAGTTTTTGAGACATTTCCACAATTACTGATTCATTCTTCAGCAACCCCTTCATTCCAGCAGAGTTTTTACCCAAGATAATTAAAAATTACGAGGATAAACTTTAAATTCCATACTATTGGCTGCAATTTAGAGCCGCCGTAGCTTAGCTGGTAGAGCGTCGGACTGTTAATCCGGTGGTCGCAGGTTCGAATCCTGCCGGCGGCGTTCGTATCTCCGGTTTTACACCTTACCATGACTTTCAATCTGTTCTCTACAGATATAAGCTTTTTTCTTCCTGTTTTAACCATGCTTGGGGTTGAAAGGAAAACCTATCTGGTAGGAATTGCATCAAGAGAAAAACTCAGAGACTGGCTGAATTCCCTGCCAGAAACAGCAAGGGACAGAGAGCCTGCAGAGATTCTTGCAGTTGTCTTCATTGTGGAAACAGTGAAAGGAGGTGAGAGCAGAAATGCCAGATGAGGCAAAGAAGCTCATCGGCTTCTCAGGACCTTCAAGTTCAGGCAAAACAACCCTCGTCAATAGGCTCGCTGAAAAACTCGGCTGCGGAAAGGTGACTGAGGTTGCATCAGAGGTTTTCAGAAAATGGAAGGAGAAACACGGATTTGAAAGCATGGCAGAGATCAGAATGTATTCCCCTACAAAATTCCAGCTCGAAGTGCTGAGGGAGCAGATTAAAAGAGAGGAAGAAGAGCTGAAAAAGCACAATCTTGTGCTGACGGACAGAACGATATACGACAATCTTTTCTATGCGATCTTCTACCACGATGATCCCGCATTACTTGACAGATATGTCAGAGAATTAAGAAAGAGAGAAGCTGAAAGACCTTACTGGATGATCTTCCTATGTGAGCCAGTTCTCCATGTCAAGGATGGAAAGCAAAGAGATCTGAATGCAAGGCTCTTCCAGGAATTCGTGATTCGGAGACTTACCTTACAGCCCGTGATCTATCTCCCCGCACTCGGCCTTGAGGAGAGAATCAGGTACGTTCTGAAAATACTTCAGTCGGGAGGTGATAGAGCATGCTGATCGAAATCGTCCATGACATCGATGAATTCCTGAGCAAAATAGATTCTGGAAGTGACATCCATTATGAAATACACTCAGCCATACATGGAAATGATACAGCCTTTGTTGAACTGATTCTCTATGGCATTGGCAGGAAATCAGCCATTGTGAAGTGCTCTCTAACAGAATTTGCAAGATGGAGTGATGAGAAGGTGAGGGCTTTCGGGCATTCTAATGCTTTTGAGAATCTGAAGGCATGGATATACAGCATGAGGGCTGATTTTGAGGAAATTGCTGAGAGCATCGGAGCCACTCCCGGAAAATACGACATTCTAACAATTAGGGGATGAGGAAATGGAATGGAAATTCAATGGAATCACCATTGAAGTGAGATGTCCCAGATGCGGTAGGTGGGGAAGACTGCTTTCAAGAGGAAAAAGAAACAGGGCTGGATTTCCAAGGCTGATGGTGATGCACAACAGCACGAGAAACACATTCACCGAATCATGCAGCTTTGGATTTTTCTCCGAACATTATGAGGAACTGTTCAGCATCTACAGAAAATGCAGGAACATCAGGGAAACATGATCCGCGGAAAAGAGTACCAGAAAAGAGTAAACAAGGGAGTAAAAAAGAGAATACTCTTTTTCTTACTCTCTTTATTACTCTATTTATTACTCTGTTATCGAACAGGGGAAGAAGCCATGACATCAAAAGCACATCTCACAGCAGATGCAATTCTTGCTGATTTCTCCTTCTGGCTTCCAAGAGCGAGAAAGTATGGGTTCAAAGCAGATGAGCTTTACTCCACCTCAGATAATCTGCTTTCATTTGCAGTTCCAATACCAATCCTTAGCGATGGAAACTTCAGCCTCTGGCTGTTCCAGTTTGCGAATGCAGAAACAGTGACACCAAGAACTGTCCACCTCATTCTATCCAGTCTCAACAAAATGGTTGATTCAAAGCTCCT
>JALUWC010000468.1 GCA_027019885.1 Geoglobus sp. | reverse complement strand
AAAGGTGGGGTGTTTGCAATCAGAATAACAATAATATATTTGGCCAGCGTTTTCAGCCTGATGTCGCTGGTTTCTGAAATGCTTGCGTGGCTGAATAGCAACTCAGGAGCTGTTCAGACAATAGCAACAGTCGTTTTAGTTCTCATTACTTGGAGGTATGTTGTGTTAACACGAAAAATGATTGAAGAGACAAGAAAAGAAAAAGAGGCACCGAGAATTCAAGAGCTTGTGAATCTGGTTATGAACCCTATTAAGAACATAGCCAAATCAAATCTCGAGGAGCTGAACAAACGAAATTACGGGGTACAATTATTCCAGACGAGGAATAAGAATTCTAACGCTCCAACCATTCAAACCCGCCCCATCAGTTTTAGAAAGGTCATTTGAAGAAGACTATCCGGCTATTGTTAGGAATATTGAGGGATGTAATGAACTCAGAGATGAGCTTGAGAGAGCCATAGATGTCCTTGCGCACAGGATACTGGAAATACCCGGGGTTTAGAGATGAATGCTTTAGTATGGTTGACGAGTACAACAGAAAAAACCCTGAAAGAAAAATCTGTCAATCAAATTTGGAGGGGTTTCCAGAGATTCTGATAGGTAGAGTATCATTGATAGATCAGAGCATTTCAGCGAGCGGGATGCTTTTGTTGATTTTTGGGATAAATATCGGGATAAATTGATCAAGTTTTTAGACGATGACCGTGTTAAAGAGCAACTGAAAGAGGTCGAAAAAATAACCAGTGAGCTTACAAAACAACTGGAGACCGTCATAAAAGAGCTTGAGGATGAGGAGTTTAGGTTGTGGAAGACGTATGGTATAAAAATAATAGAAACACCAGTACTTTGACATCACCACCCGTGCATATACTTCTCCATCATCCTTCTGCCATCTCTCTTCTGTACTTAGGCTGCCCAAAGGCATAACAGGATCGGTTGCAAGTTGTTCAGCATACATTTCTCTGAAAAAATGTAGGTTAATAAGACTTGAAAAAGGTCGGAAAGGAGAATAAAGGCAGATGCTAATTTTCTAAGCATTGACTATACGAGGTGTGGTGGAAAAATGTCCCAGTATTACTCGCAAAAAGTTAAACCAGTGATTTCGCGAGAGCTTTAAGCACGGATACCGTTTTCCAGTCCCCATCGTGAAGTTCATTCGCTAAGCTTAAGATTTCCTCGATGTCCTCACTCAGGTCTATATTTTTCAGGGCAATTAGGGCCGTGAAGATTTTATCCGCCTCATCAAAGCTGATATTTCCTTTTTCCAGTTCTTCGACCACTTCAATTACGAGTTTGGCAATCTTTTTCTCCACCTCCTCTACATCCACATCCACGAGATCCAGAACTTCTGTAATCTTCTCCAGCACATCTGCAGGAAATGCGAGTTCAAAAACCCTCTTTGCCCTTCCAGCTTCAATCTTTGTGGTTGATCTTACGAGCCCTTTCTCTTCCAACCAATCGAGGTGATGCTTTACAGTTCCAGGATCCAGATTCATCACCCTGCTTAGGGAGTAAGCGGTATTGACGCCACTTTCAATTAGCCTGATGATTTCATTTCTCCTTACAATCCCCATGCTGAGCCTCTTCTTGATGGCCTGAG
>JALUWC010000467.1 GCA_027019885.1 Geoglobus sp. | reverse complement strand
TTCCCCTATAAACCGGTAGAATATAACTCTTCTGAGAAGAACTGGACTCCATATCTTCTCTTGCTTGGAGTGATTATACTTATATACTTCTATACCAGAAAGAGAAAATAAAAAGGTGATATAATGAGTAAGGTTAAACTTGGCATCCTCGGCCTGTATGGTGGTGCTGCATACACCTTCCTGCTCTTCCTGGCCTTATTTTTTATCATCCTGTTCTATTCCCTCAACAAAGAACTTAAACAAACTGGTCAGAGTCTCTACCAGGTTCTGATTTCAGATAATCTAAAACTCATGCTCGTTGCTGGAACTGTCATATTCATAATGGCCACTGCCCTGAGATCGAGAACTGCTGATGTTCCATCAGTCCTGCTGTTCTCAGGTATTGCGGGCGGTCTGGTATTTCTGGCAGTCTACGCAGACCAGCTTGATAGGGTGCTGAGAAACGTACAGCTTGATCTGAATCCATTTGATGATCTCATGCCCGACAGGGAGAGAGATCGAGACCTGAAACTGAAAATCCAGGAGTATGTTTACAGCAGATATGCCGATCCTGCCAAAGATGAAGTGTATTATGTAGGATCCTCAACACTGAACATGTATGCTGACGCTGCAGGAGTTGATAGATGTAAGAGATTCCTGGGTCAGTGCTATGAAACCTATGATTATGTTGGTTTCGTTGAAACAGATTCAATAATTAAAATAACCGAATCAATGCCAGCTCCCGCAGACATCTGGAATGAGATTATTGTCGGGAAGAACTATCCGCTCAAAGCAGTTGTGAATGGTAAAACTTACATCGCCTGGTATAACATAAACGTGGTCAGAACAGATCTCAACGCACTTACATGGGCTAAACAGCAGATCTATGGCTCGCCTATAAATCCTGACTTCGATTATCCGCATCTACCAAGAGAGGATGCAAGAAAGCTGAAATCCTTCCTGACCTGATATGGCAGAAAAATGGATTCAGGAACTGAAACCTGGAGCCTACAGAAAACAGCTGCAGAGACTCGGTCTCGTAGAAGGAATGGAAAAGATAGATCCTGCAATTTCCAGAAAAATAGTGAATACCAAAACAGGTAATAAAGTCAGGATTAAAGGTAAAACTATTACAGTAACTCCCCTTCTCAAACAGAGAGCTCAAACACATCTGACTCTCCTTTCTTTTAAGAAAAATAAAAAGAAAAGAAAAAGCAAAAAGAAGAAGAGGTGACACCTATGGATGCTGGTGATCTCGCCTACATAAAGATCAAACTCGATACCATCGAAGAAGATGTTAAAGAACTCAAAAAAGAAATTTCAGACCTGCGAGACGATGTTCAATCACTGAGAGAAGACTCGGCAAGGACAGAAACCATTATCCAGACACTTAAAAATGGAATAAAAAGAGTGGAAAGCGATATTAAGGACGTGGAGAAAGAGTTAGATGTGAATCAAATAAGACAAATTGAAGAAGCTCGAGCAGAGGCTCGTGACTGGCGGGGAACTCTTATTGATTTTGGTAAGATGTTTATTGCTGCAGCTCTGGCAGTATCCCTCAACTACTTCATTCTGATTTAGTAACTTTTATATACTTTCCTCTTCTACTTTATTCCATGAGCGATCCTGTAAGAAATCTCAACGACGAAGTTCCTTTCGTATTACCTATCAACCTGGCAGAAATGATGACAGCCCTTCTGGGCACTGATAGAGCTGATGGTTATGTCAAATTCGACAATACCACCATATCTCCACTCACAAGCGTAACCTACACCATTCCAATTCCAGATCTTCAGGCAAGTGGTGACAGGGTCACTATGGTTGGAATTCCTTTTGAATTCACTGCAGCACCTGAATATGACAACATGCTCACCCTTGAATTCCTTGTAGATGGTAAAAGACTCATTGTGGATACCAGTATGGTTGCCAGTCTTTACACTGAACCCATGAATCTCTTGAAAGATTACGCTCTTACGTGGTATGCGAAGAATTCCTTCCAGGCTAAATTCACCAATCTTGATCCCGCCACATCCTGTAAAATATCCTTCAGATTCGTGTTTGCAGTTATGAGATATGATGATTATAAAACGATAATTGATGCCTATGCCGAAAGGATTAAATCATGGTTACTTGAAAGAGGTTCGGGAGGTGTTACCTGATGGTTGAAAGACAGTGTGGGAGATGTGGAAGTAAGATTATCATAAATGGCAAAAATGTAGAGATAATCACCACGCCAGTTGTAGGCTACAGCAATATTACCTGCAGCGACTGTAGAAAGTGGATAGTGGATAATACGAGGTGATCCTGATGGTGGAATATGGGACAATAAAAAAAGCCATTGAAAACTCTACTGGAAAAACCAACATAGTTGATGCTCAGGTCAAAGTACCTGTTGATATTCAGGATCACTGGGGGGAGGCTGTAACTCTTCAGGCCTCTGCAGCTCAGACAGCCAGTGGAAACGGTAGTGATGTTGATGTGGAAAGGTTCGTCATGGCAGAGATATGCATTGATGTCACCGCAGTTTCAGGAACATTCAATGCTGGAGAAGGTCTTAGAGTTATAGTGGAGGGTAAGGATGAGATTACAGGTAAATACAGAACCCTCTATGATAGTGATTCATCTCTCGGTGGAAAGATAACTACAGTTACCACAGACTGGCTTACTATAACTACACTTGCTTTCAGGTATCTGAGAGTCAGGTGGGAGATAAGTGGTTCTACCCCAAGCTTCACGTTCAGCGTGACAGGCCAGTTTAAAGCCTGATTTAAGAGGGATCCCCTATGTCTCTTTATTTCAATGGCTACAATGCTTATGTTGAAGTTCCCAGTAATGTGAGACAAACTGGATCTCACACAGTGTCTATTTTAGTAAAATCTCCTTTCAATAATTCTGGTGGTATATTTGGGGGTAGAGGATTATCTTCTGGTTCTGGACGAGGCATTGCTTTATCCTATTATTCTGTCAATAATAAATTATATTATGATATATATAGCTCTACATATAGATATTCATTAAGTACAACTATACCACAAAAAGATGAATGGATTTTAATAACAGGGGTATATGATAATAATGAACAGAAACTATATTTCAATGATAAACCTACAATAAATACTACTATTGGTAGCATAACAATTGACTGGAGTAACACACCATTCACTGGATTTGGAAAAAGGGAAAACACTAATTACTTTAACGGATATATTAAACACGCATACATCTACAACAGAGCACTAACCGATTCAGAAATCCAGTGGAACTACCAGAATCCTGATAATCCAGTCAGAAATGGACTGGTCTTATGGCTTCCATTCAACGAAAAGATGGGTTCTACCGCCTTCGACAGATCTGGATATGGCAATCATGGCACAATCTACAATGCCAAATGGACTCCCGAACCAGCCTACAGGGGATTGAGATTTGATGGAGTGGATGATTATGTGGAAATACCTGACTCTCCATCCATCAATTTCGGTACTAACGATTTCACAGTATTTGTATGGATTAAAACGGCTCAAAATAACCTTGGTGGAAGAATCGTCTATAAATATAACACTGACACTACGAGAGGATTTATGTTGACTCAATATTATGGCAAAGGAAGGTTTCAATTATGGAACACAAATGGAGCAGATACTGGAATAGCTACTACTACTAAAAATATTAATGATAATCTCCCTCATATGCTTACTGGAATGAGAAAAGCTGACAGAACATATATCTATTTGGATGGAATTCTCGAAAACTCAACCCCAGTATCCGCCGTAGATATAAGTGGTGGCACCAATCTTTTTATAGGTCAGGCCTTCAATAATCGATTTAGATTCAATGGTCTAATCAACCAAATCCTTATCTACAACAGAGCACTAACCGATTCAGAAATCCTCCACAACTATCTCAATCCACATGATCCTGTGAGAGATGGTCTCGTCCTCTGGCTTGATCCATCCTCCATAGATCGTCAAAACAACCTCTGGCTGGATAAGTCCGGCTACGGAAACCATGGTACTATCTACGGAGCAAAACCTGCAGTAAAAGCAAGTGCAAGAGTAAAATCCCCCGAAAGGATTAAATACCTTTAGATTCCTATTATATTTCAGAACTAAAGGAGGTGATTAAGATAAAATGGAGCTGGGATTATATAATAATCATAGAATTAAAGCACTTCTTCTTTGGCTTATCATGGGCGGCATTGGCGGTGTTGCTATTGACATTGATCACATACCGATGCAGTTCGGATGGATGGAAGCTGGCGGACGACCCCTCCATACGCCGGCACTTGGCCTGGCTATCCTTCTGGCTGGGTATCATCTCACACGTATTCAACGATTACTGCCTCAAACTCGGCTTCTGAATAGATAAGTATTTAACTCCCTCAATCTATAATACATCATATGTCAGTCACATATCCTCCAAAAGGTGATATGCGTAAAGCAGTCTATGACAGTGACGATGATGGTGTGGTTGAACAGGCCGATACAGCAATATCAGCAGGAAATGCAGATACTGTCGATGGAGCTCACGCATCTGACTTCGCTAATACTGTTCATACCCATGGGTTGAGTGATCTTCCTGATATAGTCAATATCACTAAAATCATAAGGGATACTTCAACAAATAAACCACCTGCAGGAACAGTCGGGAGATTATTCTTTGAAACAGACACACATATAATATATTATGACGATGGAACCCAGTGGGTTAAACTGGGAGTAGTGGACTGGGCTAACATAGATGGCAAGCCATCCAGCTTTCCTCCTGATGCACACACTCATCCTGTAGCCGATCTAACAGATCATAATAAAGCTACACATGATGCACTTGGAATTGATGCTGACACTGTTGATGGATTACAGGGCAGTGATCTGGAACAGGCTGCTAACAAAGGAGTGGCAAATGGTTATGCACCTTTAGACGCCAACGCTCAGGTACCAGTAGCTAACTTACCTGATGCTGTGAAAACAAGTAACCTACAGGATGTTACTGCATTCAGATCAGAGAATACTGTATATCAAAATACTACTGGTAAGCATCTCTTAGTTATTGTTACTATTGACTTATATATAGGAACCTATGCCTACGCTTACGGTTTAACAGGAGCTGCATCTAACACTCTCATTTATCAGGTGAAATCAAGAGAAGGATCGGGCAATCACGATCTCATGCCAATTTCCTTCATTGTCCCCCCTAATTATTATTATAAAGTAGAAATAAACACTAATACCAGGATAGATAGTTGGTGGGAGGTGACAATATAATGACAAAAATAAATCTTACAACGGGAACCGGTTATATTGTGGAAAAATCGACGGGGAAGATTAGAGGTAAATTCGAACTACCTCCAGGAGAGCATGAATTTGACACCACTAACTACGATATTGTGGAAGTTGCCAGTAAAACCGAACTCGACGCCATTCAGGTAGAACCTGATATCTCCCCAGAAGAACAAACAAAATTACAGCTTAACCAATTAAGAGAACAAATTCTTGAAGCACTGATTACAGGTGATACAACAAACCTGGCTACTCTCAGACAGCAATATATCCAGCTCAAACAGCAAATCAAAAACACCACCATTTTAAAAGTATAAACCTATTTATTTCTCCACTACCATAGATCTACCATGAACTCCTCTTCAACCCACATAGAGGTGAATATCTATGGTTAAATGGTCAATCACAATAGATAATATCGAAATTGAAACCTCCAATCCTCAAATAGAGTTAAATAAGCTCATCGCAAAATACGGAATGTTTAAAGCCAGAAACATGAAATATGGCAAGGGAGGACTCCTCAGTTATGGTGAATACTTCTTCCCACAGGCCAATAAAACAGCCATAATTAAGATGATTGAGGAACCGGGAAAAGCTGTTGTCGGAACCCCTCCTGAAAGAGGAGAACCTGTGGCAACGGTCAATCTCGACACTGTATACATCATACGTGGATGGGGTGAAACTCATAAAGCCTCCACACCCGATGAAGTCCGTAAAATTCTGGCCGACCTTAGGAAGAAATATCGTGTGAGACGATGCTATAAAGTCTCCGGAAGCAAAAATGATGTTGTAGGTAAATATAAATGTTATGGCAGACGATTCGGCATAATTACCGTTTCAAAATCAACAGTTAAGGCAACTCTCTCTCCCCTGAAAATAAGGGAAGAACCCCTCACTGAAGAAGAAATTGAAAAGTTCAAAAAGAGCTTCAGAAGAAAATATGATAATATCGGCATTAAAATCACAAAAGAAAAAGTAAAACCTACTCCAACTCCTACTCCAACACCAGCTCCTATGCCAGTCAAAATTCCGAAACCGTCACCAAAAGGTGAGAAACCAGAAAAACTGACTGAACCAAGAGAAATTGGAATAAGCTCCGAACCTGATAAAAAATCCAATCTCATCAAAGCCCTCGCCATACTGGGCGGAGGAGCTCTCCTGTTTAAATTACTGAGGTGATAAATATGGTGAAATATAAACAAGGAGAAATATATACCCTCCAGGAAATAATTGAAGACGGTAAGCCCAGTAGATGGGCTGAATTTAATCTGAGTAGATACCTTCCTACATATCCAATAGCAATGTATCTCGGTGTAAGAAAAGGTGGAAGTAAAACCTGGGCGATATTCGGCCTTCTCACTTCTGACAAGCGTCCCGGACGCGTCATTGCCGCACACCGCTTTAAACCAGATCTCCATGAAAATGTTCCCGCTGATTTAAATCTACATAAAAAATTCCAGGAAGAACGGAAAAAACAGATCAAAAAGCTAATGGAAACACCAGAATATAAATACATGACTCATAAATTTGGAGAAAACATCAGTCGTCCAGAAACTCTTGAAGACCCACAAATGAGAAAAGACATATATAACGCATTAAAAAAAGGTGATATAGAAAAATTCGAACAGCTGAAAAGAGATGCAGTAAGTAAAAAGAAAACTCCAGAGCCTTCTCCCCGACCAGCACCCACTCCAAAACCAGCTCCTAAACCAGCAGACAAACCTGAAACTCCTGCAGACACCACTCCCAAACCAGCACCTGAGAAAGACACTCCTGCTAAACCTGATAAAACCAGAAAAACAGATACATTTCCATCATCCATAACCAAATCAAATCTAATCAAAGCTGCAGCCGCGGCAGGTGGTGCTTTTTTCTTGCTAAGGATTCTACTGAAGTAAAATCTCCTGAAAAACAAAAAGTTACTCCATCCACAGTCAAAATCGACCCAATCCCAGTTAGAAAACCCGTCACTCCTGAAAAATCAGCAAAGCCTCCTGTAATTAAAACAGAAGACGATTCTACCCTCTACCTGATTACTCATAAAACCCGGAGAAAGATCTTACGTGGTGCTCAAAACGTCAAAAGTTATATAGATGAACTTATCTCCTCAAATAAAGCCACTCTCTATAAGTCCTTCTCCAGGCCTGGAGAGTCCCCTCCCGCAGGTGTTTATATCATTCGACTCCCTGATAATTCCCTGTCATATATCCGCGTCACCATTTTAAAGAAAAAACAGCCATCTCTAAAACCATCCCCTGAAAAGGCTAAACCTCCCATACCTAAACCCAAACCTGAA
>JALUWC010000466.1 GCA_027019885.1 Geoglobus sp. | reverse complement strand
GGGTCGAGAGCTACGGCATCATTGAGGTGAACATGGGCGTTGAAAAATGTGGGGAAGGCAATGTATTCTGGCTTAATCTCCCTTTCATCAAAGTGCTCCCCGCTTTCTGACAGCTCTCCGGTAACAACACCTTCCAGTGTAACCAGGGCAACCCTGTAACCCATGGTTAAAGTTAAATATTGGGGGCAATAAATCTTTGCACATGGCAAAAAGAAAGAAGGATACCTCTCCTCCACTGATGTCTTCTGCAGGAATAATGAGGTACTTTGAAGAGGAGAAGACCCAGATAAAAATCAGCCCAAAGGCGATACTGGCTTTCGGATTTTTGAGTGGGTTCCTGATAATTATTTTGAATGCATACTATGGGCTCTGGCCGTAATCTCGAGATAATCTTTGCAGGGAGATCAAACGTAGGCAAATCCACTCTTTTCTCCCGACTTTTTGGTGTTGATGTCAGGAAGGGTAGAAAGCCCGGCACCACAATAAAACCCAACTTTGTGGAGTACAAGGACCTTGTGATTACAGACCTCCCGGGTTTTGGATACATTTCAGGGGTTGACAGGGAATTCAATGAGAAGGTTAAGGACTTCATCGTCCACTACATAGAGAAGAACGCAGACAGAATAATCTCCGCAGTGCATGTTGTGGATGGCAAGTCATTTATGGAAGTGGTAGAGAGGTGGGAGAAAAGAGGATACATTCCCATTGACGTGGAGATGTTCGAATTTTTGAACGAGTTCGAATTCGATGTCTTTCTGGCGGTAAACAAGATGGACAGAATTGAGAATCCCACAAAGACCCTGAATGAAATCGTTGACAAGCTCGGCATGATTCCCCCATGGACTCAGTGGAAGCACAGGGTGTTTCCCATCTCCGCCAAAAAAGGTGAAGTTCTCCCCCTGAAGAGGGCTTTGATGGATGTCCTGATCAAAGCTGGAAGAAGCGATTTGGTGAAAGTATTCAAGTAATATTCAGGCTGAAAATAAATTCAATAATATATGTTAGATCAGAATCTACAAAAGGGTTTAATAGGAAGGAAACAGAATATTCAATGAGTGATAGCATGAGACGGTTTAACTGGAGGCTTTTCAGGAGAAAAGGGATGTCTAAGGAGAGGAGCAAGGAGGAGAAACTTCTTTCCAAGAATGTGGACGATATTAAGGAAGAGGTGAAGACCAAGGGAGGGGGTCAGGATCTCAAGCAGGTGGCAAAAGAACTCCTGTCAGAAGAGGAGTGAAGGAAAGATTGAACTCAAAATCAAATTTTTGGGTTTTCAGAAGAAGGAAGAGGTCTTGCAGGTTGATGAAGGGAAAACATACGAAGATGTTTTGAAAGAGCTTGGAATCAACCCTGAAACGGTAGTTGTGGTAAGGGATGGACTTCCCGTCCCATCAGACGAAAAGGTGGAGGAGGGGGAGGTAAAGGTTTTGAGAGTTATTTCCGGCGGCTGATATGCCGATAGGTTGATGATGCGGATGAGCTTAATAAAATCCAAAAATTTAACTATGAAATAGAATAAATGACTGAAGAAAATTTAAAATTTATTTAGCAAGGGCAATCTCAATTGTGGAAACGTTAACGCTTCTTCCCTCGCTTTCAAGCTCC
>JALUWC010000465.1 GCA_027019885.1 Geoglobus sp. | reverse complement strand
AGGCATCCAGATCGCCAAGATGCTAAACATGGAGCTCGTTGATGAGCTGCATGTGATGAGAAAGATTGTGATAGATGGCAGCAACACTACCGGCTTTCAGAGAACAGCTTTGCTGGCTTTTGACGGCTATATTGAAGTCGATGGTAAGAGAATAGGAGCCGCTACGCTCTGCATTGAGGAGGAGGCTGCGAGAAAGGTAGAGGAGAAGAGTGGAGTGGTTGTTTACTCTCTTGACAGGCTCGGAATTCCCTTAGTCGAGATTGGCACGATGCCCGACATCAACACGCCTGAACTTGCGAAAAAGACGGCAAGAAAACTCGGAATGATTCTAAGGAGCACCGGGAAGGTAAAGAGGGGTCTCGGCACGATAAGGCAGGACGTCAACATTTCCATCAGGGAGGGTGCGAGGGTCGAGATCAAGGGTGTGCAGGATGTGGACATCCTCGATAAGATTGTGGAGTACGAGGTGATCAGGCAGGTTAACCTGCTGAAAATAAGGGATGAGCTGCAAAAGAGAAATGCGAGAGTATGTGAGGAGGTTTTTGATGTCAAACGAATTTTTGAAAACACCAAATCGAAAATCCTGAAAAAAGCTAAGGCGATAATGGCGGTGAAACTTGAGGGCTTTGCGGGACTGGTGGGTATGGAAATTCAGCCTGGAAGGAGATTGGGGACAGAATTTGCCGACATAGCAAAGACCTTCGGGCTTGGAGGCATATTCCATACAGACGAACTCCCCGCATACGGCATAACTCAGGAGGAAGTCGGGGAGCTGAGGGATGCTGTTGGAGCGAGAGAGAGTGATGCTGTAATCATAGCATCTGGAGACGAGCAGAGGGTGAGAAACGCACTGCTCAGGATAATCGAAAGAGCAAAGTTCTGCATTCACAGCATTCCAGAGGAGACAAGGAAGGCAAATGATGATGGAACAACATCCTACCTGAGACCACTACCAGGAGCCGCGAGAATGTATCCTGAAACGGATGTTCCTCCTGTAGTGATAGACGAGAAGCTGAGGAGTGTTGAGGTGCCCGAGCTTATTGAGGACAGGGCGAAGAGGTATGCAGCTCAGTACAGTCTTTCAGAGGATCTCGCGATGATTATGGCCGATCCGAGGTATGCGGAGATTTTTGAAGAGTTTGCAGAGAGCATCGGAGCAAGCATTGCTGCAAGGGTTCTGCACCTCATACCGTCTCAGCTGAAAAAGGAGGGTTACAACGTTGAAAATCTTGGCAGAGAGGACTTCAGGCTGACGCTATCCCTCATAAGAGATGGGAAGATAGCCAAGGAAGGAGCTGAAGAGGTGCTGAAAATCTTAACTCAGGAAAAGCTCGGTGAGGAGGAAATTCTCTCCAGGCTCGCTCCGTCGCAGGATCTGGATGACTTCATAGAAAGACTGATCGAGGAAAAAAGGGATCTGATAAAGGAGAGAGGAGAACACGCTTTCAAACCTCTAATGGGTCTGGTGATGAAGGAGTTCCGTGGAAAGGTTGATGGAAAGGTGATTGCCGGGAAGCTCAGAAACGCAATAAAAGAGAGTGTGAAAAAGTATAGGTGACAGCAATATAGGTATGCCTCCTCAATTTTCTGAGCAGTTATGGACGAAAAAGCACAATATTTATAAATCCTTGCTACTGTGTCTCAAACTAACAAGGTGATGGTGGATGGAGATTGGTAAGAGAATAAGACTCGAAAGGATACTGAACAGAAAAAGCGGAAACACAGTTATTGTTCCACTGGATCATGGTGTGAGCATGGGACCGATAAAGGGGATTGTTGATCTAAGGAAGACAATAAATGAGGTGGCTGAGGGTGGAGCGAATGCGGTTGTCGTGCATAAAGGAGTTGTTGCCTTCGGCCACAGGGGCTACGGGAAGGACGTGGGGTTGATTCTTCACCTCTCGGCATCGACAAAGCTTGCTCCCGATCCAAATGAGAAGGTTCTGGTTGCAAGTGTTGAGGAGGCAATAAAGCTTGGGGCAGATGCTGTGAGCGTTCACATAAACATAGGCAGTAACACCGAAGCAGAGCAGCTCATGAAGCTTGGTAAAATAAGCAGGGATTGCAGGGAGTGGGGGATGCCTCTGCTTGCAATGATGTATCCGAGGGGAAATGGACTCAATCAGTTTGATGAAAAGGCTGTGGCTCTTGCTGTGAGGGTTGGAGCTGAGCTCGGAGCAGACATTGTCAAAACAAATTTCACAGGGAGTGTTGAGTCTTTCAGAAGGGTTGCTGAAGGCTCTCCGGTTCCTGTTGTTGTTGCTGGAGGTGAGAAGATGGACAGCGTCGAAGACATTCTCAAGATGGTTGACATGGCGATGGAGGCTGGAGCAAGTGGAGTTGCGATTGGCAGGAATATATTTCAGGCTGAAAACCCGATGAAGATGACGCAGGCAATCTCAATGATTGTTCATGAGAACGCAAGCTGGAAGGAGGCTCTTGAATTTCTGGCTTAGATAAGTTTATTTAACATCCACTCATCCTCTTTTCCGGTGATGTATTTGAGGACACCCCTCTACATAGATTTCAGAGGAAAGAATGTTCTGATTATTGGCGGTGGAGGAGTAGGGACGAGTAGAGCAAAGAAATTCAAGAAGTCTGGAGCCAATGTGAGGGTTCTGAGCCTCGATTTTTCTGAAGAGCTTAAAAATCTGGAGGTTGAGCCTGTAAAAGGTGATGCAAGAGACCTTAATCTCCTTGAGAAGCACATAAAATGGTGTGATCTTGTTACTGTTGCAATTCCTGATGTGAGTGTTAATGATGCTGTTATCAGGCTTGCGAGAAAGCACAAGGCACTGGTGAACCTTGCCAATGATGCGGAGAGAACAGAGGTGGTTGTGCCATTTGAGGGTGAGATCGAAGGAATTAAATTTGCCGTGACAACTGAAGGAAAGAGCGGGATTGTTGCGAGGCTTGTGAGAGACAGAATTGCTGAAATGCTTGAGAATGATGAGGAAACTCTGAATCTGCTGAAGGCAATGGATTTCCTGAAGAGGCACATGAAGGAGAATGATATTCCAATAGCTGTGAGAATGAAGATGTACTTTGCAGTTAGCTGTGATGAAGTGTTCAGAAGGCTTATAAAAGAGAATAATGTTGATGACGCAAAGAAATATGCCATCAGATTTGTTGAAGAGTACATGAGTGGAAGAAGAAAAATCGGGGATGACATTGTGAAAATAAATTTTTGAGGTGTTTGTATGGATAGAGAACTGCTCATGAAGGCACAGTATGAGATGCCTTTAGGTGAGTCTCCGTTTTATGATCTCGCTGAAAAACTGGATAAAGAGGTGGATTATGTTACAGCAAAATTGAGGGAGTATCTCAGTGCTGGAGTGGTGAAGAAGATTGGGCCACAGCTCAATTACAGGGCTTTTAAAGGAGTGAGTCATGCCGCTCTTGTTGGCGTACAGGTTGACAATCTGGAAACAGCTGTGAGAATCATCAATGCTGAGAGAAGTGTTAAGCACAACTTTCTCAGAGAGCATGAAATTTACAACATCTGGTTCACAATAAAAGCTCCATCAGAGAAGGAGCTTTTCGAAAAAACAGAGGATCTCATGGATAGGTGTGGTGTAAACAATTACATTGTTCTTCCCAGTGTAAGGGTGTACAAGATGGATGTGAAGTACGATCTCTTTAAAGGTGTTTCCTACAGCCCGAGAACCGAAGCTGAGAAAGACGTTCCAAAGGTTGATGATCTCGGCCTGGATGGAAGAATGCTCAGAGACATGGAAAGGAATTTCAGCGTTGAGGAGAGACCTTTCAGGAAGTTTGCGGAAAAGTATGGATATTCAGAAAGCGAACTTGCAGACCTGATTTCAGAGCTCATTGAGAAGAGGGTTGTGAGAGACTTCTATGCAGTCCTCAATGGCCAGAACGCTGGATTTAAGGAGAACGGAATGAATCTGGTAAGAACTGAGAGGCCTGAGAAGGTGGCTGAAATCCTTCTGAAAGAGATTCCGGAGATCACACACCTTGTGCAGAGGGATGTGCCTGAGAACTGGAGATACCCGGTTTACTTCATGGTTCATGCCGTAAACAGAGACATAATCGAAAAGATTGCTGATAGAGCAAGGGAGCTTGATGGGGTTGAGGAGCTGAGAATACTGTACAGTTTGAAGAGTTTTAAGGACTGACTACTTTATCCTGAACCTCCTTACACTTCCGCAGTTCAGGCATACGATTCTGACAGCTCCCTTGCTGATTCTGACCCTCATTCTGTCTCCTCTGTATGGATGCAAGCACTTCCTGCAAAAAAGCAGCTTCCTTTTTCTGAGCCTTACTCTGTATTTTCTCGCAATTCTCACCGCAAGCTCAACATAACGCTTTGAGAGAGAATAATCAACCCACTTCGTTTTCTGGGAAAGATTAAGAAGGTAGTCTATCCTTTCCTGAGCAATTTTTTTCTCAAGCTTCTTATCTCTCCTGACCGCCATTTGAATCTACCATCGTGTCTGCTTAAACTGTCTTTTGGAGATTCAGAAAGTGAGCACTCGATCACTCTCCCTCACAATATCGTAGAGATCCTTCATCGTCGAAACAGGGCAGATCTCTGCATCGCTTCCCCTTATTTTAAGGCATGTGCCACATGCGAAAATCCTGCCTCCACTGTCGATGAACCTCTCCATCTGCTCCCTCACGTTGAATTTCTCATCCTCAATCCCTTCAGCCTCAACCCCTCTACCAAGAAGAAAGACTCTCACGTCCTCTCCAGCATCAAGGGAGAAGTTGGCAAATCTGAATGCATTCCATACCGTTTCAGGGTCATTGGTTGAGACAACTATCCCAATTTTCATACTGGTTCTTTATTAAAGAAGATTATTTAAACTCTTGGATTGTCAAAGAAATTTACGCTCACAACCTCATCGAGAGATTTTCTCGGCTCCTTAATCTTGTGGCCATCCTCGTAGCCCACTGGAAGCAAAACCTCAAGCCTGTAATCCCCCGGACATTTCAGAATTTCTGCCACCTCATCTCGATTCGGTGGAGTGTAGGTTAAACTGGCTATGCCCTTTTCCTCGAGAGCCAGAAGAAGATAGCCAACTGCAATCCACACAGACTCCCTTGAGTAGGGGGCTTTTTTGTATCCAAAAACAGCAATTATGTATGGAACCTGACTCAGAAACTCCTTCTTCCAGCTCAGGCCCTTGTTCTTCAGCCATTCTGCCAGCTCTCCCCTTACATGGCTGTAGAATTTTCTCTCACCTTTTTCGCAAACATCTCTGAGCTTTTCCTTCAGCTTCGCATCCTCAACTATCACAAAATGCCACGGCTGGTAGTTGCTTCCTGATGGAGCCTCCCTTGCCGCGTTAATGCACTCAAGCAGCACATCCATGCTGAAGTTATCCGTTCTGAATTTTCTTACGCTCCTTCTCTTTCTGGCTATTTCAAAAATTGTTTGGTTGGCTGAACTCATGGAAATCACTGGAGTTGAGGGTATGTATATATTTTCCACACCCACTGTAACAACTCAGTAATTCTCGTGCAGATATTCTCTTATGGCCTCCTTGATAACATTGTATACTCTTATTCTGTTCCCGTCTGCAAATTCCTTGAGCTTTTTCCATATCTCATCCGGTATTTCCAGCCTCATAACCTCATTATCCAAAACAGAGCACATTCTCGGATTTATTCTCATTCTATCCTCCTCACTTAAGGTTTTCAGCTCCATTCTGCTCACATACCATTCAATCGCTTTCAATATCAACTCCACACCACCAAGTTTGTAGATCCTTTCAGCAAGAGATTTTTCAAGCTCGATATCATATATCATGGCAAATGTTCAAAACAAATGGATACTTATCTGTTCTGTTTGATCAATTGGCTATCATTACTGAATTTTGAAAATATAAAATCCATTCAATAACTGTTCCTAAGCAAACACCATATATCTAATCAATTAAATTCCGAAAAAATGTCTAAGTTGGTTTTGTCATTCTTTTCAACAAGTTCCTTTGTTATTTTTGAAATAATGCTATCGGCAATCTCCAAAGATCTGGGAATGAGTTCAGAATAACAGTAGTCAACGGGATCAATATCTTTTTTGGGGGGAAATACTGTTACACTGCTTATTACCGCTGCATACAAAAAAGTTTTTAGTTCTTCTTTTGTTGTACCAATTTCCTCCAAAGCTTCAGTAAGCTCATATGTAAGTTTTTCAGCATGATTTCGCATATCCTCATTGAATTCATTTTTCTTTCTTGCAACTATTATGAGTGTTCTGTTTAGAACATTGTTGTTTTTTCTTGCCACTAATCTTGTGAGAAGTTCAGTGGTGACTGGCCATATTCTTGTTATGTAGAAGTTGCTGCCATAAAGAGCACTTATTATTGATTTCCATGCATTCAATGTTCTGTGAGTGAACCATACAATTAGCAGACCATTGTCTTTCAAGGTTTTGTACGACTCTCGGAAAAATTCTGCCATTTGCTTGGCATACCAGATTTCACCAAATTCACTCTGGATTTCACCACTCAATTTGCTTTTTCTAACAATCAACTCTCCTTCTCTTGGAACATTCTCATGTTCGGGATTCCATTCCGTAATTCCTACACTTCCAAACACGGAATTGTCGGTTAAAAGAGGTTTAAGTGACAGCCTCAATACTTGCCAGAAATATTCACTCATATCGCTATAGACATGGGTGTCAAAATAAGGAGGATCAACATTAATCAAATCAAATTTTTCAGTTGTATATGAAGATAATTCCCTTGCATCTCCGTGAATTACAGAAATTTTGTCTCCTAACCCCTCCACTCTTTTACATATTTCGTTTAATACTGGAACGATACCACCCTGAGTTTTTACATCATTGTTTATCTCAAAGATCCACCTTATATTCCTCGAAGGAACGATAGCCTCACAGTAAGCTTCACCGTATGAAACCTTTCTGTTTCTTGCATACTGACCAAGAGTATCTCTTATAGTGCCCTTTTTCCATGTGGTTAGTATGGAGTTATAGTCTATGACTCTACTAGCTCCCAGTGCAAGATAAAATATGGATGCTTTTCCGATATTGTCGGTTGAACTGATACCTTTTATGCGTTCATTGATGTATTTCACAAGCAATCCAACCGATAGTAGCTGACGCGGATTAAAAAGCTGGTACCAATACTCTATACCATAATCTCTTACAGGTTTGAAAACCTCATTTTCTTCAGGGATTTTCTCCATTGGTAGAAATTCCCGAAGTTCATCGAAATAAGAAGATAGGTATTCGCATGAATCCAAAAAACTCTTAAAATCTTTTTCATCTGCAATCACATAATCGTTTTTCGTTTGTCGAACCAGCAATATGTGGGTTGTCAAAAGTTCTTCCTCTCTGATTTTGCCTTTGATTAAATCCCCTAAAATTTTCGTATGGGATTTTGTCCAGAGCTTATATGCATCAATCTTTTTTATTTTATGACCACAATACGGACAAAGCACCTCCCTTCTCCCTATATGGTGTAAATCAGTTTTAAAATTGGATATGTATGGTGTAAAAGTTCTATCATTTTTGCTGAAATGAAATCCCAAGTGATATCTCGAAGCTATCTCTGAGCTATGAACTAAAG
>JALUWC010000464.1 GCA_027019885.1 Geoglobus sp. | reverse complement strand
TTCAGGATAATCCAGCAGCTCGTCTCCCTGACAGGTGACGATATATGGAACTTTTTTAACTTTGCTCAGCACATACGCAATAAGTGCGCTTGGATAGGTTATGTGGGCATGGATTAAGTCATATTCCATTTTTAAAGCCTTTAAAAGTGAAGAAGGTATGGCAAAAAGCGATCTCATTTTTGGTATATCCAGAGAACGTACCCTGTGAACCCTTATTCCATCGATTATTTCAAAGCTTTTCAGATTCCCGAAGTGTTTTGTTATTACATCTACCTCATACCCTTTCTTAACGAGATATTTGGATACCTCATAGGTATATAACTCTGCTCCTGCCATTATAGGTGGGAAATATGGTGAAATCATTAATATTTTCATGTAATTTCAGAGTTACAAGTAACATATATAAAGATATTCCATCGAGTGTTGTTAGCATGAGGCTGTGCATACCAGTGGGGATATTTCCACCAGAGATAGGCGGTCCCGCAACTTACGTGCCTGAACTTGCAAGGCGCCTCACGCTTAGGGGTCATGAGGTCCATATCGTCACTTTCGGCACGCCAAGGTACGAGGAAAAGGATGGCTATTTTATTCATCGCCAAGCCTATCCAGCGCTTCCAAAATTTCTCGCTTTTCCTTCGCGTATAGTTAGGGCTGGTTTACTTTGCGCAAAAGTAGTAAAAAAATATAACCTCGAGGTAATATATGCCCAGGAGTACATCTCAGGCTTAGTTGGGCTGATAGCAAAAAAGCTAACGGGGAGGCGTCTCTACTTCAAGTACGTCGGAGACTGGGCATGGGAAGCTGCTTTTTCCCGCGGGTGGACAGATAAATTACTGCATGAGTTCTACAATTCAGGTAGTCCCAACATTTACACCTCTATGATGATGTATCTTCAGAAGCAGGTGGGCAAAAACTGTACAAAAATAATCACTCCCAGCAATTACCTGAAGTCAATAATAGAGAAGTGGAACATCCAAACGCCTGTGGTTGTGATACCAAATGCGGTTGAATTTAACCCCTGCGACAAAAAGGTGTGCAGAAAGGAACTCGGATTTAGAGGTTTTACTCTTCTCAGCGTGGGCAGACTTGTGCGCTGGAAGGGCTTTCATCTGGTGATTGAAGCTATAAAAGAGATAGACCAAGAGGTTAGCTACCTGATTATAGGTGAGGGACCCTACAGGAGGGAGCTTGAGAAGCTGGCGGAGGAGATTAATCTGCACAGCGTCCGCTTCCTCGGAAAAATGCCGAAGAACAGAACCTTAAAGTACATCTGCGCCTCAGATTTATTTGTGCTACCCTCCTACTATGAGGGCATGTCCCACGTTATCCTCGAAGCCATGAGCTGCAGAACCCCTGTGCTGGCAAGCGACATACCCCCGAACAGGGAGCTTATAGAGGATGGGATAACAGGCTTCTTGGTGAAGCCCGAGAGGGGTGAGATTGAGAGGAAGCTCTCAGACATCCTGGAGAGAGCAGACTTGGATGCCGTTGCTGAGAGGGCATACCGCGCGGTTAGGCAGAGGAACTCCTGGGAGGGGCACATAAGTGCTCTGGAGGAGGTTATGGAGCTGTGCAAGGGTGGTTAAATGAGGGTGCTGATGATAAGCT
>JALUWC010000463.1 GCA_027019885.1 Geoglobus sp. | reverse complement strand
CAAACGAGAAGAAGGAAAGATACCTTATCCGGCGGGCGCTGATTAGGAGGAAAAGAGAGGAGACAAGTAAAAGGTTTTCCAGTACCTGGGGGAGGACAGCTACATCGTAAACAATCAAGGGAGGATAAAAGGCGAGCAGGGCAAGCGATAAGAGAGCGATCCAGCGGGGGAAAAATCTTGCTACCAACAAATAAAATAGCAGCGCGGTCAAACAGCCTAAAAGAACCTGGTAAATGCGTAAAAGAAAAATGTTCGGCCCCAGGATGCGGTAAAAAGGGCCGAGAATGAGAAGGGGATAGAGAGGGTTAAGGTCAAAATCTTTTCCCACCCCTTCCCCTTTTGCCACACTAAGCCCGGCAACCTGGTAATTATCCATGTCCGTCTTGGGGGAGAGACTTTTCCAGTGGATATCGTCCCCCACCTGCAGGAGAAAAAGGATTCTCAGGAAAACATAAAGAAAGAGGAGCAAGGCAAGGGCACGCTTATTTTTCATGGGTTTCTTTAAATAACTTCCATTTTTCCCTGATTTCTGCTCCCCAGAACGTTTGTCCGGGGCTGTTCAGGTAAGCAAGGGCAATTGCTTTTGCCTTGTCTGCCTGGTTACCCTCTAAGCAGATGAGAAGAAGGTAGTATTCAAGTGGCGCACGCTTTCCTGGGGGGACCCTGCTTTTGGCTTTTTCCGCCTCTTCTTTTGCCCGGGCTAATTTACCCTCGAAATACAATGTCCTGATTTTTCTTGCAAAGGGGAAGGAAGGCTCCAGGGATTCTACCCGGGCATAGTAATCAGGCTTACTGCGCAGTTTTGACAGGGAGAAGGGATACTGCCATATGCTTACCTTAAGGCCGGATTTTTTAAGAAAGAAGGGCGGCCCGGAGAGTGGTTTGCCCCGGGGAGGAGAGAGCAGTGCCTGGATGCCCAGACTTAATTCTTTTCCCAGGCTGGTATAGGTGCGGGGGAAAGGGATCTTGTGCTTGCTCATGACTTCCTCCAGGCGGCGGAAAACAGGCAAATAACCCTCTGCTTCCGCGGCCACAAGATATACTCCTCTTTTCAACCCTTCCCACCACTCAGAAGAATAGAATTGTTCAAAGTAGCGTTTGTCTTCCGAGAGACGGGAAAAAGAAAGAGCAAACCAGCCGAAATAAGGGTCATAAAGCCTGGCCTTTCCTTTTTCAAACAGCAAGACTACCGTGTGAAAACCTTTCCCCTGCGGGCCCAGGAAGTAGAAAAGCCCCCCGGAATAACCTAACTGGCGGGAAAGGGTAAGAAAAACCCAGGCGAGCCTGTCACATTGCCCATAACCCCTGAGGAGGATATCCCAGGGTGTAGCAGGCCATTCTTTGCTGTTGTTGGTGGATATTTCCCAGCGCACCTTTTCAAACAGCCTCTTTAGCCTTTTCCCTTCCGGATAGCCTTTTGTCCAGAGATAGGCCACTTCCTGGTACTTCATGCATCTCCACAGGTAGGAGAGCTCTTCTTCCCCCAGCTTTTTCTGGGAAAGCTTTTCTTTGCTTATCCCCTCTCTTGTTAAGAGATTTAACTCCAGGGGCGACAGGGTGAAATTGGCCTCTTCCTGGTTAAGAGCAGCATTTAAAAACTCCCTGGCC
>JALUWC010000462.1 GCA_027019885.1 Geoglobus sp. | reverse complement strand
TTTAAGCGACACCGAATCATTCGGTCTTCTCTTTACATTCGATTAACACCGAATATTCGGACACCTCCGAATGATTCGGAGAGTTATCGAAAAATAGGGCTGTGCGAAGGATTGAGCATGGAAGCGGTGAAGGTTTCCCTGTTTGTCGGAGTTTCAGCTTTCTTCAGAGTCTTATTTGCTCAGAAAATAGCTGGCATGTTTGATCTGAGACTATCCATGGCTTTTTCGCTTGTAGTGCTTGCCATCTACACTCTCGACAGGAGCTTTGATTACACGTCAAAGCAAGGATTGATTGCAGCTCTAATTTTCATGTCGGCAGCGATTGCACTATCAGACAATCCAGCTGTCCCCTTGCTCGCTTTATTCATCGGTTTCATGTACTCAAAAGGCATAAAAGGTGTCAGACTGAAAGGAGGATACGGTATAAAGAACGTTGTCACTGCCTTAACGTGGGGAACTGTTATAGCATTTTATTCCAAGATTGACAGCTTTATTATCGCCTTCTTCGCAGTTAAGAGCTTCATAATAACAGTTTTAAATGATTTCAAGGATTTGGAAGATGATTTGAAAAATGGTATCATAACAATTCCTGCGATTTTGGGAGAAAGAACGGTTTATTTCCTGCTGTTTATTCATTTCACTTTTCATGGTCTAATATTTTCGTCTCTACCACCCATACCATATCTGTTTAGCCTCCTATCGGGATTCCTTTGCATATGGAAAATTAAACCCAAAGTCGCTCAAGCGGAATTCATAATTCAACCTTTCTTGATTGAGTTAAGTAACGTTTGAATAACTCCATGCCCCATTCCACCGCATCTTCTGTCTTGCATACAAGGATTTGAGAGGCGTCGTACGAATCTCGGTATAAATTCATGGTAAAACCCTTTTCAGCAACAACGAAGGTTAACTTGACGTTCTTGCATACGAACATCTCTCCACTCTCTAAGAATTCATCCAATTCTTTTTCACTCAACTCTTTTACCTTTTCAAATACATCCTCGGTTACAATCAGCCTGACCTCCTTTTTCTTTGATAGCTCTTTAAACAGCTTTGGAAACTCCTTATGGTATATGGACGCCAAACCATAGATCCAGCTTGATTTTAGTAAAATATTCAGCCATTCCCGGTGAAACTCGTAGGGGTTGTCTTTAACAAAAACTTTTCCGCCGTAAAGCATGTAGATTTTGCTCAACAGACTGTCAGGTATAGGGGAGACGTCGTGTTCTCTCAGGAACTTCTTCAGAGTACCAATAACATCGAAGAACTTAACATCTTCTGAAAACTTTTTGTAAGTTATCTCCCCCATTTTGGATAACTTGTATTTCTCTCCATCTTTTTCAATAAGCCCTATGTTAATGAGAATTCTCAAATGCGGCACCATTGTTTGTTTTGCCTTTCCAAGACTTTCGGAAATTTCTGATAAATCTCTCCTGGTTTTTAGTGATTCCAGTATCCTGAGCTTTGAAGGGGTAAATGCCAGTGTTTTAAGAATTTCTAATCCTTTCTTCACATTCTATATATTGACTATTATTACTTAACTTTTTTTAGAGTGCTTACACAACCTTCAACCCATTTCTTTAACACTCAATCACCAAACAACCACCCCAC
>JALUWC010000461.1 GCA_027019885.1 Geoglobus sp. | reverse complement strand
GTGGTGATGTTTCGCCCTCAGGAGGAGTTGGCCAAGCTTGCAAGGCTTGCAGTGTCGCTTGGGGACAGAGTAAAAGAGATACTGAAGTCAGATGAATCGCCTGATGAGAAAATAGAGGAGCTCAGTGCATTTTCAGAGGGAAGAGAGTGGCTTAGAGCTTTTGAAGAGGCAAAAGACCCGTGGTTCTATGTTTCATGCGGAAGTGGATGGTTCCATTACGAGGGAAGCTGGGTAAACACACTGAGTGTGCCATTCGAATACCTGAAGAGCTACATTGAAACCATTGAGGGAGGAGGAAGCGTTGAAAGAGATATTGATGAGATCCATAAGAAGAGAGATGAGCTTGTCAGGGAATACAGAAACCTCATAAAGAATGAAGATGACAGAAATGCTTTCGATCAGGCATATGATTATGTGAGGCGGATATACAGCTATGCCGAAAATCATCTTTTCTGGGTAGAGCACTGGTTCCACACCATCGTATTTGAGAAGATGAGAGAGTTTGGAAAGCTCTTCGTCAGATATGGAATGCTGAAAGAGACGGATGACATATTTCTCTTCAACAGATTCGAGATTCCGATGATCATAGAGGATCTTGTAACTGCATGGGCTCTTGGAGAAAATGTTCCACCAAGGGCTGAGCACTGGAAGGAAATTGCGGGAAAAAGAATGAAGATTCTTGAAACAGCAAGAAACTGGACTCCCCCTCCAGCTCTTGGCACGGTTCCTGAGGAAATTGCTGAGCCTTTCACGGTCATGCTGTGGGGCATAACCCAGGACAAGGTGAGTGAGTGGATAAAGGGAGTGGCCTACCGTCCGGAGGATGTTACAGAAGTAAAGGGCTTTGCAGCATCATCGGGAGTTGTAGAGGGGAAGGCGAGGGTGATAAGATTCCTTGATGAGATCACAGAAGTGGGAGAGGGGGAAATCCTGGTGTGTCCCAACACAAATCCGAGCTGGGCTCCCGTGTTTACCAAAATAAAAGCCGCTGTAACCGATATTGGTGGACTGACGAGCCATGCTGCAATTGTTTGCAGGGAATATGGATTGCCATCAGTTACTGGAACCGGTGTGGCAACTCAGGTGATAAAAACTGGGGATGTGATAAGGGTTGATGGAAACACTGGTGTTGTGACGATTGTTAAGAGAGCTGAAGAATGATCTTTTTTCAACCCCACAATTTTAATTTTTAGCTATTTCAATATCGCTGCTTGACAAGCCAATATATATCATGATTAAGAGTTTTAAAATGTAACGTGGAGGTGGAAGTTTGAAGTACACACAATGGTTTAACGAGATTGGCAAAGGTAACATCCCAAATGTTGGAGGCAAGGCAGCCAATCTCGGAGAGATGGTGAATGCTGGATTTCCAGTCCCTATGGGTTTTGCAATAACAATAAATGCCTTTGAGGAATTTCTTGAGAGTGCTGAAAGAAGAGGCAAAAAAGCTCACATTGCCAGAATAATCTCAAAAGTTAATCCAAAAGATACAGAGGAGCTTGAGAAAGTCAGCATTCTTGTGAGAGATGTCGTTGAATCAACTCCTGTCCCTGAACACATACGAGATGAGATAGTTGAGGCCTATGAAACTCTATGCGACAGAGTTGGTTATGAAAACGTTCCAGTTGCTGTCAGGAGCTCTGCAACAGCAGAGGATGTGCCCGATGCGAGTTTTGCGGGACAGCAGGACACGTATCTCTGGATAAAGGGGGAAGAAGAGGTGGTGAGGCACGTTGTTAAATGCTGGAGCAGCCTCTACACGCCGAGAGCGATAGCCTACAGAGCCATGAAGGGTTTTGATCATTATGAGGTGTCAATAGCTGTTGTTGTGCAGAAAATGGTCAATTCAAGGACGAGTGGAGTTATGTTCACGTTGAACCCCATAAACGGAGATGTTAGCCAGATAGTTATCGAATCAAGCTGGGGACTTGGAGAGGCGATAGTTGCGGGAGAGGTGACCCCTGATAGATTCACGGTTGATAAAGTAACTGAAATGATTGTCGAAAGAACAATATCCCCAAAAACAAGATGGTGCGTTTTCAGAGAGGATGGTGGAGTTGGTTATGAGAACGTGCCTGAAGATATGCAGCAGAAACCATCTCTCAGTGATGATGAGATAAAGAGGCTTGCGGAATTCGGAAAATTGATAGAGAAACATTATGTCACTCCAATGGACATTGAATGGGCTGTTGATGGTGATTTTGAGTTCCCTGAAAACATATTCATTCTGCAGTGCAGACCTGAAACCGTGTGGAGTAAAAAGAAAAAGGAACCCGTTATCAAGGCAAAAAGTGGTTTTGATTTGATCATGGGCAGGGCGACAAAAACAATAAAGCTCAAAAAAACCTGACAAACTTCAAATATTTTCACTGAACTGAACATCTATGATAAAATCAATTGACAGAATCGGTATTGCTGTTAAGGATCTGGACTCTGCACTTGAAGTGTTTGCAGGGAAACTGGGTTTCAGGATTGAAAAAATATATGTGAATTCAGAGGAAATGGTAAAAACTGCTGTTATCACATCTGGAGATTGCGTAATCGAGCTTATACAGCCAATTTCAACCAATTCTCCTGTGGCAGGATTTATTGAAAAGAAAGGGGAAGGCGTGAATTATGTATCTCTCTTTATTGAAAATCTTGATGAGTTTTTGTCTGAACTTGAGCTTAAAGGATTCAGAATCCTGAGAAAGCCACCATCAGTGATAGATGGAAGGAGGTACACATTCATACATCCGAAAGACACAAATGGAATCATGTTTGAGCTGACTGAGTACTGATGTCAGATTTGATTCTTCCGCATCGAGTTTGATAATGTAATTGCTGCTTTTTCTGCAATCGATGAAATGCCTTCTCTGAAGGCTAAGATCAGGATGATCAGCAGCACTCCAAGAAATGTGAGTGTTAGCTGTCCAAATCCTCTGGTTAATTCAAGTACAACCACTATAACTGTCGCGCCTATGAGTGGCCCGTAAAGCGTTCTCAACCCTCCAAGCAGGAGCATCAGGATTATGACGATATCCATTGATGGAGAGAAGATTCCCGGAGAGATCATGCCATTGAAATATCCATAAAAGCTTCCAGTCAATGCTAAAATTGCAGACCCTATGGATGCAGCGATGACATTGTATTTTGTAGCATCGATTCCAATAACCTCGGCAGAAACTTTGTCACTCCTAATGGCTTTCAGCGCAATTCCAAGTCTGGATTTTACAAAATTTGCGTAGAAAATGGATGTGAGGACTGCCAATATCAGTATGGTGTAGTAGCTCGCCATTCTTCTGCTAAAAACCTCCTGCATTGGCCACCACAGAACTGGCATAACAAGCCCCGTCTCACCCATTGTAATGGATCTCAGCCCAAGAACTACATTCTCGAATATGAGCGCAAATGTCAGCGTGACAATAGCAACAAAAACCTCTCCAAGCCCTCTCACGATTGATACATAGCTCAGCATAGCTCCCACGGCAACTGAAAAAATTATTCCTGCCGGAATTGTAAGCCATGGGTTGAGGTTATATGAAATTGCAAGGATTGCCGATGTGTATGCAGATATTCCTGCGAGAGCGCTCATGCAGAGAAAGAGCTGCCTGCTCTCACCTATTATGATGTTTGCGGCATAAACGAATGAGGCATAAATTGCTATTATCGTCAGGATTCTGAGCTGATATGGGTTGTTAAAGAAGAATGGAAGCGAGACAAAGACCAGAAAGAAGACAATTGCAGGTTTTGGGATGTGTGGTTTTAACATTCAAACACCTCCAGCAAACAGTCCGCTTGGTCTGTAAATTATCACTGCCACGACTATGACCAAGAGAATTACCAGTGTAAGGTATGTTCCAAGCAAATATCCCGCAAGTGCATTTACGATTCCGAGCAAAATTCCGGCAATCATTGCTCCGTAAACACTTCTGACTCCTCCAACAACTCCAACAATCAGGGCGTAAGATGTAAGCTCCAACCCAGATCCAGGTTCAACAGATGAAGCTATTCCCTTCGCAAGTGCTGCAAGTCCTGCCATCAGCCCCCCGAGGAAGAAAACAAGACTTCTCATCTTATCGACATCAATACCGCAAACCTTCGAACCCATTTGGTTCTGCAAAGCTGCTCTTATCGCCTTACCTGTCATTGTCTTTCCTAAGAAAAGAAGGAGCAGCACGAGAGAGAGAAATGAGATCAGTCCCGAAACAAGAGCTGAAGCTCTGAAGCTGAGACCAAAAATGCTTACCGTTTCGATCGGCACTTTTACAGAAAAGTACAGTCCGGGAAACAGGTATGAAGTTATCCCTTCAAGAGTGAATGCAAGCCCGAGAGTGACAAAAAGACCGACAAGAACCTCCATCTCACCTTCAAGCTTGTAAACTGGCCTTAAAACGCTCCTGTCAAGTATAAGAGCAAGAAAACCTGAAGACAGAATGCCAGCAAGAATTGCAATGACTGGATGCCAGCCCATGGAAATCAGAACTGCTGAAATGACTCCTGTCACTATCACAAACTCCCCATGAGCAAGATTCAGTATTCCTCCAAGCCCAAGAATGAGAACAAGTCCCACAGCCAGTAAGGAAAGCTGGAGGCCAAACAGAATACCGTCAATTAGAACCTCAAGCAAATCTGTGAGTACCAATGAAGTTACGTCAAAAGTCATGCTTTTACCCCCAGATATGCACTTTTTATGAGCGCGCTCTCAGAGAGTTCATCAGGGCTGCCTGAAGCTATTATTCTCCCGTTCTCAAGAACATATATATGGTCTGAAACCATGAAAGCCTGATGGATGTTCTGCTCAGCAAGCAAAACTGTCATTCTTTCAGATAAGCCTTTCAGCTTTCTGTATATTTTGAGAGTAACAGCAGGAGCCAGTCCTGTTGAAAGCTCATCAAGAATTAGAAGCTCTGGACGGGACATCAGGGCTCTCCCTATTGCGAGCATCTGCTGCTCTCCACCGCTCATCGTTCCTGCAAGTTGATTGGCTCTTTCTTTCAGTACTGGAAAGAAGTCGTATATCTGTCTGAGTGAATCCTTTATATTTTTTCTTGCCCTTGGAGTGTACGCCCCGAGCATCAGATTATCCTCCACGCTCATCTCAGGAAATAGCTCTCTTTCACTCGGAACGAAGGCCATCCCTAAGTTCACTCTCTCCTGAGTTTTCAGATCATTAATTCTCACTCCATCAAACACGATAGACCCCTCTGAAACCTCCACAAGTCCCATTATGGCGCTTAGCAGGGTTGTTTTTCCTGAGCCATTTGAGCCAATTATGGAGACTATGGTGTTCTTCTTCACACTGAGATCTACATCCCAAAGTGCATTGAGACCCTTGTATCCGGCCTTTAACCCCTCGACTCTCAGCAGATCCAATCTATCAGGCCTCCACAGCAGTATCTGAGCCAAGATAGGCTTCAATAACTTTTTTAACCCTTGCCACCTCTTCTGGCTTTCCTTCGGCAATTTTGATGCCATGATCGAGGACAACGACCCTTTCAGCCAACCCCATAATTGCTGGCATAACATGCTCAACCCAGACTAAGGTAATCCCAAGCTCTCTATTCACTTTTTTCAAGAGCTCCACAGCCTCCTGAATTTCACTTGGATTCAGGCCAGCCATGTACTCATCAACAAGCAACAGTTTGGGTTCGCATGCCAGGGCTCTTGCAAGCTCAACCCTTCTTTTATCCTGCAGTGTAATCTCATCAGGCTTTCTTTCGGGATACCTCATTCCAACAAATTCAAGGAGCTCTAAGGCTCTTTTTTCTGCTTTGATTGGATCTGCATCTGAGTTAAACACAATTGCTGTTATAACATTATCCATGCAGCTCATCTCATAGAACGGTCTCGGAATCTGAAAAACTCTGGCTATCCCAAGTCTGCAAATTTCATGGGGCTTTTTGCCTGTTGTATCATGGCTATCAAACAGTATCTTCCCCTTTGTTGGAGAATAAACTCCGTTGATCAGATTGAGGAGCGTAGATTTACCCGCACCGTTTGGCCCGATAAGTCCGAGTATCTCACCCTTTCTGACATCCATGTCTACGCCTCTCAGCGCCTCAAAACCACCGAATTTTTTCCAGATGTCATGGCATTCAAGCTGTATGCTGCTCACGATGACCCTCTTGGAATTTAACATTATTTAAAATTTTTTAACTCCCTCTAATGAGTTAATCCGCGCAGCTTTGATAAAATATATAATGATCTATCTTGTAAGTCCATTAGAAAGATATGAGGTGTGTTTATGGTTCATGAGAAAGGAGGAGATGTGGAAATCAGCATTCCAGAAAGGATGAATGTGGCTGAAATGCTTATTGATGAAAACGTTAAAGCTGGTAGAGGGGAGAAAATAGCAGTCAGATGCTATGGGGATGATTCCACTGGCATAAAAAGGTCTGAGATAACCTACCATGAGCTTATGATGAATACAAACAGGGCGGGGAATGCATTCAGAAGCATTGGACTTGGTGTGGATGATCGAATCCTGATTGTGGCATTGGACACTCCAGAGTTTCTGTATGCATTTTTTGGAGCGATCAAGATAGGAGCGATTCCGGTGCCGGTAAATACAATGCTCTCTCCCGAGGAGTACCTGTATTATTTGAACGATTCAAGATCCAAGGCAATTGTCCTTCATGCGAATCTAACTGAAAAAATAGCTTCGATCTTGGACAAAGCCGAGTTTCTGAAGCATGTTGTTGTTATTGAGACTGAAAAATATTCAGCAAAAGATAGCCAGCTTTCAATGCAGAGCCTGATGGATAGGTCGTCTGAAGAGCTTGAACCGCTTAAATTGAGCAAAGACTCAATGGCATTCTGGCTTTACAGCTCAGGGACAACGGGACTACCGAAGGGAGTGGTTCATCTGCAGCATGACATGCTTTACAGTGCTGACACGTATTACAAACATGTACTTCACGTTAAAGAGTCAGATGTCTGCTACTCCGTGAGCAAGCTCTTTTTTGCATACGGACTCGGAAATTCAACATATGGGCCATTTAGATTTGGTGGTGAGTCGATTCTTGATCCAAGAATGCCGGATCCTGAAAGATCATTTAAGATAATAGAAGACTACAGGGTTTCAATACTCTTCACCGTTCCTGCGTTTTACAACAGAATGCTCGGAGTTGAGGATGCTGAAAGCAAGTTTGATACCTCCTCGCTCAGACTTTGCGTCAATGCTGGCGAAGCTTTACCTGCTGTGATATATCACAAATGGAAAGAGAGATTTGGTGTCGACATCCTTGACGGAATTGGAACAACTGAACTGACGCACATCTTCATATCCAACAGGCAAGGAAAAATAAAGCCAGGTACATCCGGGCTTCCTGTTCCGGGATATGAGCTGAAGCTTATTGATGAAAATGGGAATGATGTCCCTGTTGGTAAGGCAGGGAGGCTTCTCGTTAAAGGTGACTCGATAGCAGCATTCTACTGGGAGAAGCATGAGAAAACAAAGAGCACATTTTTGGGGGAGTGGTTTGATACTGGAGACATGTATATAAGAGATGAAGATGGATTCTGGACTCATGTGGGCAGGGCCGATGACCTGATAAGGACAAGAGGTCTGTGGGTCTCGCCCGTTGAGGTTGAATCTGCTTTGTTAAAGCATCCCGCAGTGATGGAG
>JALUWC010000460.1 GCA_027019885.1 Geoglobus sp. | reverse complement strand
ATCAATGGGTCCGCCCGGATTCGAACCGGGGATCACTGCCTCGTAAGGGCAGCGTCATGACCACTAGACCACGGACCCACCACTTTTCCCTCAGGAGGTTTATTGAAGCATGCCTGGTTTATGATTTTTGTGGTATTGCATGATGGATATTCTGTGTGTCATCCGAACGGTTTTCATGGTTTTAAGTCTTGAAATAAAAAGGCTTTCTGATCGAAATTGCATCCTGCAGTGTTTTTTCACGGCAAATTTTTTAAATCTGAAATGACAATACATTATTATAACTATGATCCTCACTTTATCTTCTTCTGAAAATGGGAAGTTAAGTCTGGATATGCTTGTAGGTTTATCTATCTTCCTGATGTCATTTATAATCGTTTCCCAGCTACTTTCCGGAATGTTTGGGGGTGTTAGGGGAGAAATCTCTCTATCTCATGAAGCCTACAAGATTTCTGTTATTCTTACAGAAATGCCGGGGAAGTGGAGCAACGGAACAAAGAACGGGACAGACTGGGAGTATAACTGGTACAGAAGCAATGTGTTTTTTCTCCCCGGTTTGGCGATAAAGCCATGCGTTCTTGATTACAGGAAAATAGAGGAATTTCGGAACGCAACAAACACTGATTATGAGAAAATGAAAGAACTCCTCGGACTTAAAACACCCGATAGCAATTATGACTTCCATGTGAGTCTTGAAGCGCTCAACTCAACTCCCTACAATCGGAGACTGGTACTCAACAACTCTGGATTGCCTCTGCTTGATGTGGGGAAAGAGATGCCCAAAACCCAGCTTGCGAGATTTGAGAGAATAGTTCAGATCTATAATTACACGAATGTCTCAAATCCAACGATTGTTGCTGGAAAGGCAGTGGCCAAGCTGGTGGTGGTAGTATGGTAAAGGGACAGATGATGACGCTTGAAGGAATCATGGGTGCAATGCTGCTGTTTCTGGTAACATACACTCTTTTCCAGAGCTCTCTCGTGATCTCTCCTCTCTGGAGTGAATTCAGCGATGCACAGCTTAAGCAACTGGCATACGATTCTTTGAGAATTCTTGATGGAAGCTCAGGACTGAATGACTCCTTAAAGGGAATGCTGCTATCCCTCAACAGTTCATTTACTCCAAATCAGGATTTCATAAATTCGCTGGAAAAATTAATCCGTCCTGCAAACTACAGGCTTGAAATCTACTGGGTAAATAACTCAAAAATTGAAAAGGCTGTTCTTGTTGACAACAGGCCCACTCCTGAAGCTGTTGCAGCCAGCAGAATTGTTGTGCTGAAAAATGGAGATCTGAGCCCATCATCACCGTTTTACAGAGCGGGAGCAAAAAGCTACACCCCCGTAGTTGTTGAGGTGAGGCTGATAGTATGGAGAGCATGAATGAAAGAGGTCAGGTTATCATACTCTTTGCACTGATAGTTTCAGGGATAATCGTGACCCTCACAGTCGTCTACACCCAGAATCTTCTTGCAGGTATGGAGAGCTCAAGAGCAGTAATGGTGTTTCCAAAGGAGGATATAAGAAATCTGAGAGACATAGTGGAAAATGACTTCAGAGGGGAGATGGGGCTGAAAAAATCAGAATTTGATGAATTCACCTACAATGTTAGCAGAGAT
>JALUWC010000459.1 GCA_027019885.1 Geoglobus sp. | reverse complement strand
CCACCAAAGGCACATTAAAAATGGGTTCTCTCTTCATAAGGGTTTTAGATACAGCTCTCTGAACTCCTCCATAACTTTCAAAAACCTTCTTTTCCCGCCACCTCTGTTTTCGTGGGCTGAGATGTTGTCAGCAACAATTAGAGCATTCAGATTCAGGTAAGCCAGTTTTTTCAGTTTTGCATTCTTGTTTAAACTAATTAATTTCGTATTCTTATTCCCATGAATTTGCATTCAATACGCAAAATTTTTTAAATACATATTCTAAAAGAAATTTTAAATATGTGAATGTATAAATAGATGCAATGGAAGAACTGATAACAAAGGCTATTGGAGTTGCAAAGGAACTTGGTTGGGAGTTGATACCAGCAAAACCCGACTCCCGAACAACTCTTTTTAACCACATAATAAATGCAATGTCCATTGCAGATAGACTAATTGCGGCATACGAGTCATATGAGATACTTGAGTTCACGGAACACGAAAAGAAAGTCATCATGGGAGCACTTTTTGTTCACGATTTTTCAAAGAGTGATGAAGATATTGCTAAAAAAATGGCAAGCGGTAAGCTTGACGATTTGCCAAAAAGGCTCAAAGGAAGGGAAGATGTGAAAAAAGCTTTGTCATGGTTGGAGCTTAACGAAAATGAGATAGAGAAAGCTATTGATCTAGGCATACAGATGGAATATCCTAGCGCTTCAGATTTTGAGGAATTTCTGTCGAGTAAACCAGTCAGCAGAAAGATTGATAAAATACTAAGGTTTGCGGACCGTCTTGCTGGCATAAAAAATTTGGATGAAGTCAAAAACTCATCGATTTCCAAGCTTGCTAAACCTCTCACGCTTGAGTACCACAAGGTATCAGTGGTAAGAGGAATCTCCACCCAATTACTGCACAGAGCCGTTCAGAAAGTGGTTGAAAAAGATGGATGGATTCCGATTCTATCCACAATAGACGGAACTGTTTACATTGGAAATGGGAAATTCGTGGTTGATTACGATGAGCTTCTCACCCAAATGGTAAATGAGTTCGAAGAATTTATCGACAGTCTCGACCCAGACCAAATCGGTTCCGCTGCCTTCGGTAGTTTCCAGCACACATACATAAAAGCACCTGAGTTTGTTTTCCTTAATGACAAGACTGCCATTGCATTTTGGGATTATATCGGTTCAATGCCATCTATCTCGAAACCAAAAGATCTAAAACCAACCGACAAAAAAGCAATTGAAGCTCTCAAAACTTTAAAACCTGGGTTGAATATTTCAGAATACAATACTCTCTACAAGCTGTACAGCTCAATGAGATATTTATTAATGATGGGTGCTGCAGTACTTAATGAGGCGGAAAAAATTGATAAAAAGTTGCACGAGAAGATAAGGGAGAACTTGAGAAACTCCGGAATTGATGTTGAAACATTGGTCAGCTCTGCTCCAAAACACACTTCACCTTTCATCCAAGTTATTCAAAATGTCGATAAATTCCTCAAAAACCTTAACTTGGATGCATATAAGCGAGAAGAGACGATCAACAAAACGATTGAAATATTCAAAAAGTCAACAGTCAATGCAATTAAAAGTGTCAGAAAGATCGATTTACCACTAACGAATCCTACAACAATACAACTCTTGCTCTCAGAGCTTAGTAAACCAAAAATAGCCGGGTCGGACTGGGTAAATTCTTACGAAACATATCTAAAAGGAAAGAAAAAAGGGACGCCCGTTTGCCCACTATGTGGCGGTAAAGCAGCAAAGTCTGCTGTCAAATCGCTCGTAGGGGATGGCACGGAGAGTTTTTCAAATCTTTTATCAGGTGGGAGCACAATTGGTGGGACGAACAAGCTGAAGTACTGCACTGTTTGCGAATTGGAGGCAAAATTGAGATCTCTCATTATGGCTTCCGCGGAAGCTTTTTATGTAATCCCGCAGTGCGTTATTGCAACAAACCTCAACGATTTGTTCTGGGGAGAGGCCAAACGGAAGTTAGAGTTTAGCAGAATAAGTGTCTCAGACATGCCTTCAATCTACGATCTCTACAGCTGGGCAGAAATAGTACTGGATGGCAACTTTGAAAAAGTCTCTTCAAGATCTTACGCAGATGTATTTCGTGAAACTGTTAAAAATGCCAAAAAGAATAAAAAAATCAGAGAGGCGATAAACAATGTTCTGGAAGAATACGGGGTTGACATCATAGAATTTGCAAAAGTGGAAGGATTGAACGTTGAAAGTGTGGAAGAAGTCGTTGAACTTGCTCTGAAAGGAGATGGAAAAATTATAAACATCTTTGACCTTGAAAAGGTTATCCAAGGCAAGAAAATCGCTGTAATCCTTTCCAGCAATTACGTGGTTCTATTGTTTGAGAGATTGGGCAAGCAAACCGAGTCTGAGACTGTAAACCTAATGAGAAAACTTTTTGCAGCTCTGATAATCTCGAGAATGTTTGCTGCTTCAGTTTTGATCTCCGAGATACCTCTTTCAATTATCAACATTGAAACTCCCAAGGGAGCTGTAAGTTTTCCAATCAAACTCGGAGTACGAGATTTCGTGATGGCATACTTGTCCGATGGCTGGATACCTTTCCACCATTCAGAGAAACTTATGAGAAAGATTGCAGCATTGTTGCTACTTGAAAGAGAGCTTTCAAAGCTTGGATCGGGTTCCAATACGCTCTACGAACTAACTAAAATGAGATCGGGAGAGATACTCCATAAAATTGTCCATCTATCTGGTAATAAAATGTCAAAGAAGAGGCTGCAAGAAATTTTTAGAATTTTAAAGGAGGTGGGAGATTGAGGATGCCTGTAAAAATGGTTGAGAAGGAGGATGTGAATGTAAAGGAAGTAAGGGGGTTGATGGATGAAATAATCCAGGAACTTTCGGAATACCTGATGGAATTCATCCCTGAGCGTATGAGCTTTGCGAAGCATAGTGTTATGGGACCAGTTGGAAAGCTTATCAGCATTCTCGAAAGTGGCAGATTTGAGAATAAAGACGCGCTAATAGGATACGTGATAAACGTGCACAACAACACTTCAAGAAAACGGATAAGCTCTGAAGGTGTGAAAAAGCTGGAGAATGCTCTTTCCAAACTTGAGGAACTCAGGGCAAAAGTGAATGTGAGAATGTGGGTAAGGCTGATGAGGGAGATCGATTACGCTGTTTACAAGAACAAAATGGAGAGAATAGTGTTGGGAGGTGATAAAGATGGAAATGCCTGAATTTCTCAGTCCACTTGTTGACTATTTCGTTGGCGAAATCCCCTTACTGAGAACGGCAAAAACGATCCAGATTGTAACTATAAGACAGACACACGATTTTACTGTTTTTAGAACTGAGGAAACCCGAGAGCTCAACATAGTCACACTGCCTAAGAGTGCCAGCGATCCGGAGCCAGTTCTGAAGGTAGTGATGCTTGCCTCAAAGCAGAAAGCACCAGAGAACAGAAATTACACAACCCTCTTCAGAACGTTTGCAGAGAAAGAGGGAGTAAAGTTGGATGATGTGGTAAAAGAATGTAGATTGAAAGATAACCTGTGCAGAATGTGCCCGAGATGCGTTTTGTTCGGCGCAGTTTCGACAGAGGGTGGAAGAGGTGCGGATAGGTGGAACATCAAACACAGGATTGAGTATAGCAGTGCGTACAGTATAGAGCCATACGAAAGGATATCTGAGCTCATAACATTCAATGCGGTTGACCCTGCAACGCAATCAACGGGACAGGCTTTAGGCTACACCGAGAACGTTAGGCCGATAGCAAACTTCCCATCAGTAGTCACTCTTAATTCTGTTACATGGCACGAGTTGCTCTGGTATCTGAAAACTCTGCTTGCCACAAAATCGTATGGAGCAGAAACGAGGGTTAAAGGAGACACCGTTAATTACATAGTTGGTGTTGTTGCAGGATTCGAGGAAGTTATAACTCCACTTGAACTAAATCTTGAGCTGTGCGATGCCGAATGGCAAAATGATCCAATAACCACAGTATATAAGATATTGAAAAAATACTCAAAAGAGGCTTCGAGTGTAAACGTTACAAGAGTTCTTAAACCTGAGGAAGTTAAAGAGTTGATTGAAGGTGTAAAGCAATTTGAAGTCAACAAAGAGTTTTTGGAGGAATTTATGAGAATAGCAAAAGACTTCAACGATAAAGCAAGTGAGGAAGCAAAGAAGTCCAAGTAAAGTGATAAAAAATAAGGTGACAAAATATGGATGTATATCTAGCAACTCTTGAAACTCACGATTTTCTATTTTTTGTTACAAGAGAACTGAAGACTGGTATTAGCGAAGGATACATTAGTAACACTGCATTGTTGTACGCTATTAACACTTTTTCGAAGGTTAATAGGGTCGTATCTGGTACTACACCTCATTATGAAGAAGACTGGGAGAAATTCTCCATTTACGTTACACCTGCAAAAATGTTCAATTCATCCGCAACAACTAAGGTAAAAATATCTTATAATGCAGTTGATGAAAGCTTGGCGTTTAAAATGGAGGATGTTAGGGTAAAAAAAGCGTTTCCAAAATTTGGGGCTTATCTCAGATTCCCTCCAAAAACAAGATTGTACTTCTATACTATCGGTGGTAAGGGACCGGGAGTGATAAGATTGGGCAAAAAGAGTTGCATTTGCAGAGTAAAATACCAAAAGCTCTCAGTAAAAGAAAAGAAGCGGGGGAAGTTTAGACCCACTCACCCGATTAATCCGAGACACATGCACCCAGAGTTCGTGATGATCGAGGGCACCGAAATCCCGATCATACCTATAAGATTGTTTGATAATGTTATTGCTGAGGGTGAATACATAATAGCATTTAACGGAAACAGGAAACATGTGATTGCGGTTCCAGATAGAGAACTGTTCAGGAGTGTATTTAGATGATAACAGTAGAACATCTTGAATTACCCTTCTCCAGTTCAAGAAAAGGAAACATTAGATTCATGGAGTACCAGAGAGAAGTTTTAGAGAGTAGCGAGAAAGTAATTTCAATAAATGCACCTACAGGAAGTGGCAAAACACTTGCAATCCTAAAAAAAGGGCTCGATTCGATAGATAGAGGGAATACTGCCTTATTCCTTTATCCAACCAATGAACTTCTCGATGATCAATTCAGATCTTTCGTGAATCTATTAAAAGCTCTAAATTATCATTGCGGGTTCATAAATGTCGAAAACGATAATTTAAAAGTGGATAAAGCAGAGGTTCTTGTTTGGCCTGTTAATGGACAATATCTCGAATATCTTGCAAGAGATAGGTCCAAGGGCAGCGTTATTAGAGAGGTGCTTTTATTGCCTGAGACACTGGACTCCAAGTTACTGATTCTCTCGAATATTGATTTTCTTTATAATCTTGTCAGGGGGAATTATCACAGGTCTGAGTTGAGTCTTCATGATCTTATAAAGACCACATCTTTCATTGCAGTGGATGAGTTACATATGTACTGGGGAACAATGTTTTTTTCCTTGCTTTTTAGCCTTAAAACTCTTGAGAACAAAGTAGATCATATAATGATCTCGAGTGCCACTCATACCAAAACTTTAAACGCCATTTTTTCATCGCTCGACTCTGACAACACAGTTGTAGAAGCTAAAGAGGGAACAGGGAGAATCGTGAGATACGAAACACAGCTTGAATTCCTCAGTTTTACAGACGAGCCATATTTATCAAAAGAAGGGCATGCCGAAGAATATGTAATAGAGGCAGTTAAATTATTTGAACATTGCAAAGATTTGCTTTGTATAGTTAATTCCGTTGTGTTTGCCGAAAAGGTCGCAAGAAAAATCGAGAATCTCACTGGTGAGAACGTTGGCAAGATCCATGGCTTTGTCCCCAAGGAAGTCAGAGACGAAATGCGAGACAGAGGTATTGTCGTAGGGACAAGCTCCATCGAAGTTGGTATAGATTTTGATAAGGAAGGGCTAATTTTCGAAGCAAATAATGCTCCAACATTCCTGCAGAGATTGGGTAGAATTGGGAGGCACAGAGAGGGAGTTGCGAAAGTCATTCTTCCAATATACGACTACAAATCTTTTAAAAAAGCGGTTAAGAGCAATAACATCTCTTTTAGAGATTTTGAGAGGCTAATCTGGAGAACGTTACCTGTACCACGATATTACTCAGAATTAAAGAATTCAGAGTCTGGGGTTACACTGTACCTCTCCTATGTCTCATCGCTTATCTATCTTTTAAAAAGGATTTATGGCAGAGACGATTTTGAATTTGAGAAATTAAAAGAAGTTTATTGTAAAATAAAAGATTTTGCAGCATCTGACAGCATCAATCCAAAAATAGATGTTGAAGTTTTGAAAATCACGCTGAATAAACTTCTACAAAAAGGGAAAATTAGATTTGCGAAGGAAATGATAACACTGTCAAGAATATTTCCAAGAGGTGGTATACCTTTCGTACCTGTGTTTTACAAGGAATACCGTCAATTTAGTTTGATTTCTTTAAACAATCTCGAGAAAACAGAAGTTGAAGTGATAAAAGCAATAGACATGGAGTATGAAAAACCAAAATGGCTCAGAGTGATGGAAAGACTCGACACATCCGTACCTGTTTTTATAATCAATGACATCAATTTCAGCAATCATTTAGTTATCAAACTTGAAAGATCAACCAAAGACGTTTTTCAATTAAAAAGAAATGAATTCAAAGTATTGTCTGAGTGGGACGAGGATGTCAACACAGCGATAGAAGATCTGATCGAAGGGTTACCAGCATATTTCGTCCAAAGAGTTCCAGACTGGAGATTCTCGCATTTAAGGGCGAAAAAAGGAAATCTACCCGGTTATGTTGTGCTCGGTGGTGATGCTTATATATGTCTGAAAAACGTCTTTACATAAGTTTAGGATTCGACGTAACGAACTTTCTTGGAAGTTTATTGGATAGAGGATTTGGTAGAAGGGATTCTGTTGTCCTAATTGTTCCCAAAAACAGAAATGAGCGAAATGAAGAAGCCATAAAAAGGATCGATCTTCTTTTATCTGAGTTAAACACAAGGGGGTACAAAATAGAGCTGGAAATTCTCGAACTTGACGAGCAATCACCATTGTAATCTCTCATCACATTGATATCTCACATCAAAGAATGGGAGGGTGAGGTGTATATCGATGCAGTTGGAGGTTTGAGGATTTTCTGTGTGATTATGGGCATAGCCTCAGTACTTGTCCCAAAAAGAAATGTGTATTTGTCTAGTACTGCTGAAAGTACAGGAATGAGAGTAGATGTACCTCGTATTAGCCTCACCACATTTAAGTCACTAACAAGAGCTAAGATGGATGTCTTGCTAGCGATTAAAAAAGGTAAACACACTCCTGAAGAGATAGAGAGATTTGTAGAAAAAGACAGAAGCACTATTAGCAGACACCTCTTATCTCTTGAAGAATCTGGTTTAGTCAGAAAAATAGAAGATTGGCCAGCACACTACGAAATAACAGATATTGGAGAGATTGTAATCGAATCATTGCTTTCTGGGTAAGAGCATGAGGGTAAATCACCTTTCATCCCAAAATTTCTCCCTAAAACTCACAAAACTCAAAGCAACTTTAAACTTCCCCAATGGATACAAACTACCCTACTGGCTCGGCAACAAATTTCGCGGAGGATTTGGCAGTGTTC
>JALUWC010000458.1 GCA_027019885.1 Geoglobus sp. | reverse complement strand
TCAGGAAATCGAAAAAATGAGCAGAGAAGAGGGAATAGAGAAGGGGACGCTGATTCGAAGCTTTTGGCAGAATCTCTCAGAGAATACAGGATAAAAAAGCCATGGAGATATACAGGGAAGATAAAGCATCGCTGTGGAAGGCTGCCGAGATTGCTGGCGTCACCTGCAGGGAGGCACTAAAAGAACTAAAAAAGAGGAACATTCCGTTCAAGTATGATCTGGAAGATCTTGAAGGTGGTATTGGCTGAGCATCTCCGTAGGATCGGGTTTGCTTTTCCGTCATTCCTATTTCTCTGATAGACCTCTCCATACATTTCTTGATCTCCTGCAGAGGATATTCAGGTGATTCGCAGAAAAGTACACAGTTTTCATAACACCTTATTAGCTGCGAAATCTTAAAAACCTTATCAAAACCTTTTTCTGTCATTAACCTCCTCCGCAAACTTTGATGGGGATGCTTGTGGAGGCATAGAGATGTAAGAAAAGCATGAAAACCCACCTTGATAATCTATTTTTCCGGGCTACTTTCTAGAATGTCTTCTGCAATTTCCCAGAAGTTAAACTGTATATAAACAGAGACACTTTCGACAGCTTGACTTACAGCATCTGAGAATTTTATGATAACCTCATCGCCCTTCTCTTCAAACTCAAACAAATCTCTGTTCAGTGTGCCTAACAATTTTTCCATTAATTTCGAATTTTTCTTGTCCCGTATTGTGTAGTCTCTCCACTCGTAAAGCTTGTTGTATTTAACATGCATAACAATTTGATTCTTATAGTAGCGTGTAAGGTGATTAATCATCGAACTATTCCAATCCCAATCCCTCATTCTTGCATATTCTCGAAGAAATGTATCCATGTAGTCCATCACATGGTGCAAAAAGAAAGCTTTTACACCGTCCCAACCACCTATTTCGTATGCCTCAGACGCTTTCAAAAAGAAGAATTCCCTTTGGGTGTATGACCGGTCATCGTGACCTCTAAAACCGAAATCTATAATCTCGTTAACTTTTCTTGATACGTTTGGATTGATTCCCATCTTTTCTGCTTGCAAATCATGAATTTTCCATTCCGGCATAAAAACACCCCATTTAACCAAACATAGTCTGAGGTATTCGCCTATCTGCCGCTTTTATCTCGTCTATCCACTCAGAATATCCCTTGAGGATTATTTTGATCAATTCAGACCACAAAAAGTCTGCCTCTTGTGATTCCAGAATTGAGCCAGTCAGAATGAACTTAATGTATGCTCCAACACCAACCCGTATTAGAAACCTCTCAAATGGCAACATCCCTTCCTCTTCTTGATACAGGGACTTTATTTTTTGGATGAAGTCGTATTCTCTATCATCTAACTCAATTTCAATCTTTTTCATAGCATTTCACCTCTATTATGTTTTTAAAATCAAATTTTTAAATTTTTTCATAGACAAAAGGACAGCAGTCTTCCCCACCTGCCGCATCTGGGACATTTCACTTCAATTGTGATTCCGTTGAACTTCCAGTCCATTTCTTCATCCCATGAGCGTGAGAATGTCGTATTTTCCGGGAGTGGCTCCGATGCTCTCAGCAATTTCCTCAAAATCAGCCCTCATGCTGTATATCCATGCCTTCAGATT
>JALUWC010000457.1 GCA_027019885.1 Geoglobus sp. | reverse complement strand
CCGCCATGATGGGTGCGTTCTTTATTCTCGATGATCCAATTTTCAGAGGCTTGGCAATTTCTCTGATTTCCGGCATTCTGGTTTCCACCGTGCTGACCCTGCTGGTGATCCCGTTGTTATATTACAGTCTATTAATCAGAGCCTCACCGGTTAAGTATATAGATTGATTTTTGATGACATGGTATAAGCCAAGACAGGTTGCAGGGTTGACAGATTAACTTAAGCACATATAATTAAACATATATTTATATATGGAGAATGATATGGGGCAAGTTACTATTTATTTAGAAGAGGATATTGAGCAAAAGATGGTAAGTGCTGCAAAATCTGCCCAGCTATCGAAGAGCAAGTGGATTGCGAAAATTATTCAGGACAAAGTGGTAAACGAGTGGCCCCAGTCTGTGGTGGAGCTTGCCGGCTCGTGGGAGGACTTCCCAAACATAGATGACATCAGGAAAAACGAAGGAGAAGATTCTAACAGAGAGGTGTTGTGATGTATATCATTGATACCAATACATTAATCTATTTCTTCAAAGGAATAGGCGGTGTTCCAGCCAAATTTCTTGAGACATCACCTAAAGATATCGCCATTCCGTCAGTGGTGTTGTACGAGCTAGAGTATGGGATTGCAAAATCCACCTCTCCTGGAAAACGGAGAGCTCAATTAAAAGAGTTATGTGGTCTGGTTGAAATACTACCATTTGCAGATAAGGCGGCTCATTTTTCTGCAGCAATCAGAGCCAAACTTGAAAAAAAAGGCACTCCAATTGGGTCTTGTGATGTATTAATTGCAGGTACCGCGCTTGCTAATAACGGAATATTGGTCACCAATAACACGAAAGAGTTTTCCAGGGTATCGAAATTAAAGCTAACGAACTGGTACAGCTAAGCGTTTGCGCCAGGCAAGGTTTTCCATGGCATTAAAGCAATAAATTGAGCTGCCTATATTGTAGTTACACACAAATTCCTGACCTGAGCTCTTAAATCTGGCAAACTAGCAGCTGAGAAAGTCTAATGATTATGGTTAATATACAATAATATCAATATGATAGATCTTGCAGCTCCCAATCCGCACGCTCTTGGAGTGATGATTCTTATCCTTGTGGCACTGGTAATGTTTTCCCGCGACAAGATTCCGCTGGAAACCACTGCATTAGTGGTGCTGGTTGCACTAACGCTTGGTTTTAGCTGGTTTCCATACCAAACTGAAACAGGTTATTTGTCGCCAAGTGATTTTTTCCTGGGTTTTGGCCACAAGGCATTAATTGCAGTCTGCGCGTTGATGATTCTGGGTACCGGGCTGATTCGGACTGGTGCGCTGGAGCCGGTAGGCCGGTTCCTGGCAATTCTTTGGCGGCGCTGGCCGGGGGTTTCTTTACTGCTTACCCTGATAATTACCGGCGCCCTGAGTGCGTTCATCAATAACACCCCAATTGTGATTTTATTACTACCGTTGCTGTTAGGGGTTGCAGTCAGGACAGGTACCTCAGCTTCTAAAACTTTGTTACCAATGGGCTTTGCCAGTATTGTCGGTGGTATGACAACCACTATCGGTACATCTACCAACCTGTTGGTTGTAAATGTTGCGGTGGATTTGGGAATTACTGAGTTCAGCATGTTT
>JALUWC010000456.1 GCA_027019885.1 Geoglobus sp. | reverse complement strand
TCACGCAGGGGCTGTCAAGGATATCGTAGGCGAATCTGTAACTGTCGATTCTATAACTGCTTTTGAACCTCTGTATTCCTTTGCAAAGGAGTTCTTCGTTCTGGATTTTTCTTTCTTCTATCACCTAGTTCGTTTAAAACGTAGGGTTTCTTTTGTGCAGGTCTATTCCCATGCGGAACCAGATACCGCTAGTCTACTCCCATCACTATCAGCATCTTCTACCAGTTAAGTCAAAAATACTTTTGCTCTCTCACTTGAGAGCTCGGCTCTATATGGAAAACGTTGACCGACTCGACACTCGGGAACTCTATCTTGCCTAAAAGGCTTGACTTGGTGTAATCCCAACAAGTCAACATTGTACCCGTTCGCTGAAGATATAGCGTCTGGGGTAGAAAATGAAATCGTAACAATGCCTATCTACCCTCAAAATCTAAGACCTTTGTAATAATCTTCATAACGAAGTCTTTGTTGATGGGCCTGCCATATGCCTTTTATTCGATTACTATTCTTGAAAGATTGAGTGGGCATGTACTCCGCATAAACATCTGATGTTCGACACCGGAGCAGCCTTTGAGCTTAACATTATGACATCGTAGCCCTTGTTCTTGAAAAGTTGAGTAACCAAGAGAATTGTTCTAGTGTCTCATTAAGTAGGAAATGTCAAAATAACAAAAAACAAAAAATAAATAACCAGAATACAATCTATTCAGTCAATCTCATATCCGCATTTCCTTAAATTTTCTTCAATTTTTGAAGGTCTAACATGGCTTTATCGAAGTAGCCAGAAGATCCCTTGATTGCCCAGAAGAAGTTTGAGTAGAAATTTTTTAGATACTTTTTCCCCATGTGTTCTTTTTCTCATTCGAAAGTCGTTCGACACTTTTTTACCTCCTCGTAGCTTTCTAAAACTTGCAATTTCAAACACCTCCTTAAAAATTGAGTTGAGCGATATCAAATTTAGGATTGAACCTCCAACTGTAGCATTCAATAGGCTAAAGGCTTATTATACTCAATCTCCATCACCTCAATCCTGTCATAAGAGAAATCCCCGCTATCGAGCTTCCAGATGATATCAACCTTGCTGGGCACAGTAAGGCCATTAAACTCCCTGTACTCCAGAATCTGCCCTTCCCAGTCCTCGAGAACGAACTCGCCATCCACTTCTCTGTACCGCTTGGCGGTGATGCTGGTCACCTCCCCCTTCTCGTTGAAATGGTAGGTGACCGTGGCCGAAGTTTTTCCGTAAGTTATGGTTGCTTTCGCTGAATTCTCATCAACAGCCTCCCATTCAATGTAATCGTTCAGAAATGCCGAAGGGAACCATATGCACTCAGCCAGAAACCTCATGAGCTCTCCGTGGTCAACTTCGTATCCTTTCACATCTGCAACTGTTATGAGTCCAAGCAGCTTTACCACCAAATTCCCTTGCCATCGATGAATTCATCCTTCGCGTAGATTGACAGAAATGGAGCAAATTTTACCCTTGCAATCCAGATGAATTCAGCGGAATCAACGTTGAAGTACTGCTCCGCTGTTATGGGCATCCAGTTCTGATCCTCTTGCATCCTGAAATATCCGCCCTGCTTCAGTCTGACAGTTTTAATCTCCTCCCTGCCTATAA
>JALUWC010000455.1 GCA_027019885.1 Geoglobus sp. | reverse complement strand
CATTCATCACTTCTTGGAAGATCTTAGCTTCGTGTCTGTTTGCTGGATGCAATAAAAACAGCAAAGGTTTGAGAGTAGGATGCTCTAAAACTAAAGTCAGTTTCATACCCACAAACATTCCTTTCGCCGAATATCCCCATTTGTAGTCTTTTCCTTCCAGAACTACCTGTTTTACAGGCTTCCTGAACCAGTTTATGTCGACGCTTACATCAGTGCAGTCAACGATGAGCTTTGTATTTCTCGCCCTTCTCTTTGTAACAGAGTTCAGAATTCTTAAAATCATGGATATGAAGTTTTTCAAATCGAATCTCGAGAGGAAGGAGTAGATGTAAGAAGTTTTGGGAACTTTCTCCTCCTTTATTCCAAGAAACTCTCTTAAATCTTCTCTCTGCCCCAATTCTTCAACAACGTGAGAAATTTTGGTTGAGAAGAACATAGAGGTGATAATGATTTTCATGCAGTTGATTGTAGTTTTTATTTGCGGGGCGAATTTTGCTATGATCCTTTTCACCTTTAGCATTTCGAAAATCTTAAGTATTTCCGCTAACAACTGCCATCTGTAGTCTGTTTGGCAGACTACAAGCGGGATCTGCATTTTCTCACCAGGAGGAGGCTTATCCCTCCTCCTACATAAGTTTTACGGTTTCAAATCAGTTTATTTCTCGTGAAAAGATGTTTGGTTGTGTCTCTTTGTGTGGAAAAGTTGAATTGCTGATTGTTTGTGGATTGGATGAATTAGAGAAGAGATTATCTTGATGATAGTGTAAGCACCCTAAAATAAGATAACCATCGACAAAAAAGCACTCTTCGCCCTGGCATCAGAAACCAGAATAGAAACCTTAAAAAGCTGGATGAAAAGCGCATGACTTTAACTGAGCTGTCAGAAGTGCTGGATATATCTAAGGCGTCTGTTAAAGAGCATCTTGACAAGCTGGTGGAGGCTGGGCTGATCGAAAGAATAGACGAGGGAAGAAAATGGGTTTATTATGAGCTGACCGAGAAGGGGAGGAGAATACTGCATCCAGAAAGAGCAACGAAAATTTTTCTGCTGCTGGCATCCGCCACATTGAGCATTACTGCCGGAGTATATGAGGTGTTCAGGTTTGCCTCACTAAGGGCTTCTACGCTCCCAAAACCTGCTCCGATGCCCACTCCCAGGCCCATTACTACACCTCTGATTACTCCAACTCCTGCCCCAACTCCAGTACCCACTCCAACACCTTCTCCCGTCTCTACTCCTATTTCCACTCCCACTCCCGTCCCCGCTACCACAACCCCTCCTGCTTCTGTCCCCACACCAACCCCCGTTCATACCCCTACTCCAGCTCCGACTCCAGCTCCAGCAGAAATAACCAAAATACCTGAAATACACCTTCTGATTGGCATAATCCTGATTCTGTTTGGTATCATCCTGATTCTGCACTACATGAGGCGATATTATTAGCTAACATTTCGTCCATAAGGGATGTTAGCAACTGAACATGGGTTAGAAAACCTCTCAATGTTTTTTATACCTGCACCATAAAATCAACCATGGACTCAGCCCACACGATGAGCCTTTCATCACTTCTTCATGGCATCAGAAACGATTCAAGCATGCTGCAGAAGTTTCTTTACTCCCACGACCTCTCCACCCCTCCCAAATTCATAATGAAGTTTATCAAAAACATTCCCGACATCGTTGTGCAGCCTGAAAGTACTGAGGATGTCCTGAAAATACTGGAAGTTGCGAAGCAGAATAGAATACCAGTTACGCCAAGAGGGGCGGCAACGTCTGCCTATGGAGGAGCAATTCCTCTGAAAGGCGGCATAGTTGTTGACCTCTCAAGGATGAACGGATTTGAGGTTGATGAGGATGCAAGGCTGCTGAAGGCTGAGGCAGGAGCGGTCTGGTGGGATGTGCAGAAGGAACTTGTGAGAAAAGGTTTGTCCCTAAGAGTTTATCCTACAAGCGCCCCTTCATCAACTGTCGGCGGCTGGGTTGCTGTTGGTGGCTATGGGATCGGCAGCCTGAAGTATGGTGGGATAGCGGATAACGTCGCATCCCTAACCGTTGCCGACTTCTCAGGCGTGAAGGTGGTGGATGAGTCCAAAGTAAGCAGGTTCGTAGGGCTTTGCAGTGCAACAGGGCTCATAATCAACGCTGAGATAAGGCTCAGGGAGTTCAGCGAAGACAAGCCCTACGCGGAACACATGAGCATAGAAGATGCTGTTAAGGTGATTGAGTCGGTAAAAGGCAGTGATAATCCAGTCCATTCAGCACTCTTCATCGACTCTTCATTCCTTTCTATGAAAAACCAGGTAAAGGGCACAGATTTGCCGGAAAAGGACACGCTGCTCCTCTGCGACGGCAAAGAGAGCAACAGTCTTGGCGAGGAGCTCTGGGAGGATCGCTTCTATCCAATGAGAATAAAGATGCTGGGCCCCAGCCTTGTGACCTTCGAGGCTCTGATTCCCCTTGACAGAGTTCCAGAATTTTACAGGGAGGCGAAAAGGATTACAGGCAGCCGACATGGTTTTGAAGCTTCAGTTCTGCTTTTCATGCCCTCTGATGAGCGGAGGTTCAGCTACACGCTCCACTGGCTGAAGGTACTGAAGCTGTTGAAGCTGGCCAGAAAGCTTGGAGGGAAGGAATACGGCTACGGTCTGTGGCTGAGCCACAGGAGCAGGTACAGGGAGGACTTTGAGGAGCTGTACGAGTACAAGAGGGAAGCCGATCCCCACAACCTGCTGAACCCGGGGAAGTTCTTTCCCGAAGGGGCAATTCCCAGGCTGATGAGCCTTGCGGAGCTTACGGCGGTGGTGGTATGAAGGGTGCCACTCACGTCAAAGTAGAAGAAGAGGTCCTGATATGTGCCCAGTGCCATTACTGCAGGGTGTGCCCGGTTTACAGCGTTGTGGGCTGGGAAAGTGTCTCTCCCAGGGGGAGAACATTCTTACTCAGAAGTAAGGCCTTGAAACAGTTCAATTTCGATGAGTAGAGTGTTGAGGAGTTTTACAAGTGCACAACATGTGGCGCATGCGAGGTGGTCTGCCAGACGTCCATACCCCTCATCGACCTCTGGGAGGAGAGCAGGGCTGAGCTTGAGAGGTCGAAGCTTGCACCTCTCCTCGTTCACGAAAGGCTGAAGCATGCCGTTGAAAAGCACTGGAACCCATATGGTGAGAAGGCTGAAGACAGAGATGCCTGGATGCCTGAAGGTGTCGAGTTCGCTGAAGGAGGGGAGCTCCTCTACTTTGCAGGCTGTACGGCCAGTTACAGGATGAAAGAGCTGGCTGTTGCCACCGTTAATGTGCTGTCAAAAACAACCGGGTTCGTTTATGCCGGCCAGAATGAAGTTTGCTGCGGCTCACCCTTCCTGAGAACCGGCCAAAAGAGTGTCGCCAGAAAGCTATTTCTGAGAAACTACCGGGAGTGGGAGAAGAGGGGCGTTAAAAGGATAGTTACAACGTGCGCCGGCTGCTACAGAACGATAGCGAGAGATTATCCGAAGCTGGCAGCAGAAGAAGGGCTCAGCTTTGATTTCGAGGTTATCCATACGGTGCATTTTGTAAAGGAGCTGGTGGAGAAGGGCGAAATTGCGCTTAAAACCCTGAACATCAGGGCAACCTATCACGACCCCTGCCACCTGGGCAGGCACATGGGGTTTACGATGAGCCCAGAGAACTTATCAGGAGGCTCGGCATAGAGCTGGTGGAGATGGAGAGGAGTAGAGAGAACGCTTTCTGCTGTGGAGCCGGAGGCGGTGTCAAATCCCAGTTCAAGGAGCTGACCATGGAGATAGGCATAGAGCGAATTCAGGAGGCAAAGCAGAGCGCCGACCTCCTCATCTCCTGATGCCCCTTCTGCAAGCTGCATCTGACACAGGCGTCTAAAGAGGCCGGGGCTGGAGTAGAGGTGGTTGATCTGGTTGAGCTGCTGGAGAAGGCGTTGGAGTGACTTGACTTCCCTGAGCACTTTTAAAAGTACATTTTATTAAAAAATTTTAACCCGCCCACCCAGTCCCAAATGAGGTTCAAGATTAAAAAATACCACGCTCAATGAATTAACTTAAAAACTCAAACCTCGATCGCCTCCAGAAAATCAACTTTCTTGAAGTTTTTCGTCAAAGGAGACTTTCTTTTTTATTCTGTGATGTCTGTGCGATACGATATAAGGCCTTTTTGAAGAAAATTTACTTGGGAACAAGATCGAGTATAAAATTCGTTGTAGAATTAATAAGTGAAGTGATAAAAATTTAATTTACAAAATTTTAAATTTAAAATTAACTAGTTCTCAGTTCTCCAAGGTCGTTTTCAATACCACTTATCGGACTGTAAACTGAATAACCATCCATCAAACCCCAATGTATTCCGTAGATGTCCTTACATGCCACACCATACGTCTCAAAGCACCAATTTCTGATCCACGTGTCAAGAGGATCATAGTAAACAGGAGCACCACTGTCCCCTTGGTCGCTACTATATGTGGCTTTAACTTGGTCATAAAGAGTATTGTACTCAGGATGGGGAACATCTTCCCCAACTAAGGCTATCTGGCCACAGGTTTCGCCAGTTGTAATCCCACCTTTGCATACATACATCCCAGGAGTTTGGGATTGCATCTCACTAAATACAACATAAGAAATCGAGGGATTCCACTCATTGTAGATTTTGTATGCAGCATTAGTTGCTAAAACAACCCACATAGAATCGCTAAATCTGGCACCCGATGGGTCTGCTTCCACATTCCCAGCAATATTAGCGGTGGGTTGATCAGAACCGAGGAATTCAGGCTGGTAAATTGGGTCATTAATATTACCACAGTGGCCAGCAGTCACAAATCCCTTAGTTCCACTTCGTTCTGCAATAAAGCCAAGAGTACATAGACCTGCATTAGGATTCTGAATTTGGATGCCTCCTATTAATGGGCGGATATAGTCACTTCGAGTGCTTAAAACAACCCTGCCCTGTTTCTGCACCACGACAGCGTCAAACGGTATTCCGAGCTCTTCGAGAATACTCTCGAGCTTTTTCAGCAAAGAAGCCTCAATACTTTCAAAACCTATGAATACTCTATTCATCGTGTCGTCTACAGCGGTGCCTGTCCATGGCAGCCCGCTTTTTGAGACCTTTTCAGTTAAAGCATACTTCCAATCTCTGAGCTGGGCATAGCTGTATTTCCCTTTAAGCAGAACGAGCTTCACGCTGCCATTTACTTTTTCCAGCACCTTTCTCCCATCTTCTTCATTTCCAACATAAACGAAGACTACTCCCCTGTCAGCGTCTATGAATGAGCCTCCGTAAGTAGGAATATCTGACTCCCTCATGGCAACACCCACCCCAACCACGCTACCATAACCGGGTTTTGAATCGGGAAAATGCACTTTCACGTTTTTCAGCTCAGCATACTTCCACCACAGAACCGGTTTCTCCTTTTTAACCCATTTTCCAGCTTCATAGAAGTAGTACTCCTCTATCGGGCCATCATATCCCGTCCAGTTTACTGACAGCTTCGCCGGATCGCTCAGAATTCCACCTGGATTCCAGAAAGCGAATGTTAAAAGCAGAACCCATACACCACCTATGCTTCCAACTCCCAGCAAATACGACTTCACACTCTCACCTCCGCTTGTCCTCAATACTTTGAACTCAAAAATAAAATATAAAACCTTCAAAAATGTTCGGTTTTTTACGAACGGTTAAAGAATATACCTATATTTTCTATACGTGAAAATCACTATAGTGAGACCTATCAAAATCAAACAAATACCAACTAAAAATTGTGCGTTACTAATTATTATCGAAAAATAAGGAAAATGAGGAGTCGTTATTGGGCGATAATTTAAAGATGGCAAGCTCAGCATCCATTTTATAAACATCAACAATTCAACAACACCCCCAATCAGAGTTAGCCACCCAATATATAGTAGAATTCTCACCTTAAGTCTACCTTGCAGGATTTTCTTACCTTTTTCAGTAAGCTCATAATACACCCATTTTCTTCTTTCATCACTCTTTTTGACCAGTCCTGCTTCCATAAGCTTATCGAGATGCTGACTAACGGTGGACTTAGAAGTGCCCAGTATTTTAGACAGTTCAGTAATAGTCCTAGCTTTAGTCTTAATGTATTTGAGTATTCTTATCCTCGTCTCAGACGAGAGAGCTTCAAAAACTTTCTTGTCCAATGTAATTTCTGTTTCTATCACAATCTTTACATAATACATACTTACATATAAACTTAACTCTCAATTAATGTAGACTCATACTCACTCAACTTTTGATGACATCTATACTACCCTCTCTCAACAAAAGGTCTTAAACAACACTGTCTATACTCTTGAACTCAGTATAATCCACAAAGTACTCGTTTATCCTGATGTCCGGCTTCAGTCCAAGCTCCTCAAGGGGAGCCAGGTAGTTAACGCCTGCCAGAATCAGAATCTCCCCCCTTCTAGTGGACAGCCAGGGAAGGCTGAGGTGGTTCGGCGGAGGAGATATGCTCAGAATGCCACCTATCCCTGCTTTTTCAGCCCTTCTGAGCTCTTTTTTAACTGTGTCCATGGTATAAACGCTGAACGATCTTACTGCTGCTATAACATCCCCGCTTCCCTCTGTTGCAAGTTTGCAGACGGAAGTCAGCCCTGCTTTTATCATCAGCCAGCCCGGGCTTAATGTAATGCCCTTGTAGCTTATCATCTCGCTGAAGCCCTCAGCTTCCCCATCACAGATGTGGAGCAAAGGTGCAATCTCCGGTTTTGTCGTGACTCTGGCTTTCCTGAGAATCGCATCTATCAGGGTGTTGGAAACCACAGCTATGGCAAACTTTCCCTCAGGAACCAGAAACTCTCCACAGTGCTCTCCTTCATCATACACCGCCACGAGATTTGATGTTGATATTCCAACATGACTGACCTCCGATAGTATCCTCAATGCATCCTCGCTTCTGTCCTTGTCAATTATGGCCACATTGGTTGGAATCGTCCCCTTCAGCGTGTCCAGAGAGAATGTGGAGGTGTGTATGTTGTACTCCACCCGTTCAGAGAGCTCCTCCAGCCTTTCATACACCAGACTCCTTCTCAGCTTCTCTCTTCCCTTTTCGGTAATCACCCTCTTGTACTTTTTCGGCTTGGCAGTCAGACCCTTTTCATCCAGCTTCTGCAAATGATACCTCACAGTCCTTGTATCCAGATGTATGCCTATTTTTCTGAGCTCTTCCGCAATTTCCCTTGAACTCAGAGGCCTATCGGTATCCGCAAGCACTCTGAGGATCTCTCTCTGAACCCTCGTGGTACCGCTTTTCAAATCAACATTGTTTAACATTAAAATTTTTTCGGTAATCCCTATCTGAATATACACCAGATTAGGGTAATTACACAACCTCCAACTCAATCTCATCTCCAACGCATCCAATCCACAAACAACAGACAATATGACCCTCCCACAAAAAGAGACATTAAAAAATCAATCTGCAAAGGAAACAAACTCATCAAAAACCGTAAAACTTATGTAGGGGGAGGCATATGCCTCCTCCTGGTGAAACAATGCAAATCCCGCTGGTAGTCTGCCAAACAGACTACAGATGGCAGTTATTATCAAAAATACTTAACATTTTCGATTTAAGAAAGGTGGAGAAGGTCATTACAAGG
>JALUWC010000454.1 GCA_027019885.1 Geoglobus sp. | reverse complement strand
ATGCTCCGGAGAGTGGGGGTAGGCTTCAGGACGCATGAGCTGCTCCACAAGCTCTTCCTCTCTCATCTCCAGGTACCTGGGTGCCGGGGGTATAAATAAATTTTGGAACGTTGAGTGAGACCTGTCCAAATAACATTGCCTCACCTCAGGTGGCTGTAGCACAGCATGAAGATGCAGGCGAAGAAGTTTGCAAGTTTTAGGACAGAAAACAGACTGGACGACCTCAGCCACTCAAGCTCAGGTTAAAATTAGCCACCACTGACATATAAGTTCCCACTTTATTTGGACAAGTCCCGTTGAGTGCCTGTCCGGCCATTCCCCAACCCTGTGGCTGTGGTAAAGGATGATAATGCGGATGAGGAACTTAGCCTGCTTCAGATCCGATTTTCATATGGTTTTTTATATGTTAAAGATGCTAAAAAATACGTTTATGCGCATGTAATAACATAATTTAATATTTACTACGTAAATTAATTCATGTTAATTATCAAATTTTTGAAAAATATGAAATCTTTGTAGTCATGTTGGAATTGCTGAGAAACATGTAGCTTACTATTGAGAAAAGCTTTAACTAAGCAGTATACATGTTCCGCTGGAATATACCAGGAGAAAGCATACAGAATAATCTCATTCGTCAATGTTTGATGGAAAATTAGCCACCACTGATATACAGGTTTCCCCTTATTTGGACAGGCCATAACGATATCACCGATATTAATATAAATTTTTGTTTTGAATAAGTTTATGATATGAAGAATATTCTTACCAGGGTTTCAGTTCCTCTCAATTCGAGTACCATTATGGATCCCGTATTTGGATCCCGTCCTCTTCTTGAGAAATTCAGAGGTGTGCGGATATCAACGTCGTTGTCTACTTCCGAAATAATACTGTCTCACACCTATTCGCTCCCTGTTCATCTTCCTGACTCTGGAAGCACGATCTCACTTGATATAACCTCAGAGAATCTGGCGTCCGAATTTTCAGAACTCAGACGAAGAGAAACAGGAAATGATGTGATAATTCTAGGCAGGCTTTATAACTTTAATCCTGAAGCAAATCGTGCAGTTTCGTGGGGTAATTTTCGAGTTTATAAGCCTGACGAGAGTATGATGAGAATCCACATAGCCAATCTCATGAATGATCTGATGTTTAAACCTTCATTCAAGTTTGGAAGAGGTATATGGTCTCCTTTAAGATGGTTCACCGTGGAAAGTGGTGGGGAATACAGGTATGCCGCCATATATACGTACAATACATTCATAGTGTATCTCAATCCTGCAGAAATGGAGAAATGCAAAAGAATGCACATATGGCTTGGTAAGCCTCTTGAAGTTTTCTCGATACCTGCAGGTTTTATCAGACTTACGGATACAGGGAGGGTTATAATTGAGAAGATAAATCTCTGCTTTTTTGAGGATCCGGCCACAATGCTGCCAAGAGATGCCAGGGGATATTACATCTGTTTCTCTGAAAGTTTCAATTACTATACAACAAATTATCCAGCCTTTCCCTTCAGAAGAATTGATCTGAACCTTGTTCACTTTATGTTTCCTCTCATCCACTCTCCATACGATATTCTTCCTTTTGTCTCACCGTACTTTCTTGATCCGACAGATGATCTCGTGATAAGATTTTCAGTGCCGGAAAATCTCCTGAAAGCCGTTATACGTAGATTTGAGAAGTTCGGAGGACCACAGAAGAAGTTTATGGTAGATAACTTTGAACAATTAATTGAAAAATTTAACAATCTACTCCGGATTAGTTCCTCAGAAAATAACTTAATTGTCACGCTTGCAAATCCTCCAGTAGTGGCCCATCTGGTGAAGACTGGAATTTTAAGATATGGGTTTTACGGTAGACATGCGGAAAAAATTCTCAGATCATGTGGCACTGAGTTGCTGGAACGTCTGGCCTGCGGTGAGAAAGACCTGAGCAAGGACTTTGAACTTGGTGTCTCACTGGCAGGATGTGGCACAGCCACCAGATTGAGTATCGAAAACATGAGAGGGTATCTGGACATTTTCAGAAAGGCTGCTCCCGGGCAGTACAGAAAACTCTGATTTCATCAATAATTCTTGACACATCCTCTGCAAGTCCTCCTTCAATTAAAACTCCAAGCTCGAGATTTTCCATCATACCCTTCCATGTCAGATTTGCCGAACCTATAATTGCTCTCCTGCGATCGGCAATGATGACCTTCATATGGAGATCCTCTATTTCATGCTGAAAATCATAAATTCTCATGTGTGGATATTCTGTTGAAAGTTTCTCAAGTAATTTTACAACATTCTGGGGTTGGTTGTCAAGTTTGTTTAAAATTATATTGATTCTGACACCTTTCGCTGCAGCTCTCTCCAGAAGTACCAAAAGGTCTTTAAGATTTCCGCTGATCGTGTATGCAGCTATCACTATCTCCTCTTCAGCATCCAGTAGAATCTCCTCCATCACCGAGTGAAACGATCTGATCCCCCTGCCTATGAGCCCCCTTCCCGTGGCAACAAGCTGAATCTTATTTCCTTTCACGGTGGGTCCTCCAGAATTATATTCCTGTCCAGCCACATGTTTCTGTGTTCACATGATGTTTCCGAAACGAATAGACATGCGTAACATGCTGATCCTGTAATTTTTCCACATGCAAACCCGTGTTCCAGACAAAGTGGATCATTTGGGCAGCTCTCAGCAATTTCAACAGCTCTCTCAATAAAGCTTTCTATTTTCTCGGAAAGAGAGATCAGACCGCCCATAGTCCCTTCACCTGGCTGTACCGTGTAGATAACAATTCCACCTCTTACACCCTCCGGTGTTTTCTCCAAATATACGCGCTCCCTGAGGGAAGCGGAGGAATACCCAGAATCTGCAGAAAGTACCCTGAGGAGAAGATGTGAAAACGTATGCCACCACACAAATACCGGATGTAATTCATCTTTGCTCTTTCTTTCTCTAAATGGTGCATTTTGATATTTTTCCGATGGATTATCATGGCATTCCTTCCAGGCTTTCCAGGCATCTCCATTTACCTGTGGATGTATCCCATCATCACCATCCAGTATTATGAAAATTCCCTCGCCCAGGAGTTCCGTTCCTGGATACCAGACTTCTCCCGTGCGTCTGTCCGTAAAGCTGATATGAACGCTTTCAGCGTTCACATCTATCCTGCGATAGCCAGTTTGTACTATTACCGTTCTCAGACGCGTGATTGGAACCACACGGAATTTTTGCCCACCCGGTCCGGTAATTTTCCGGATACCGGATTTTGGAACCTCGAAAACAACCGGTGAAGTCAGGGCCGGGCTGCGGTATGGAGGTGCACCATTAATAGAGGCATCAATAAGCGCTTTAAATTCGTCAAGAAGAAGGTTCCCGTAACCCGTGGTATCACGCGCCGAAAGAATGTCGATGATTGCCTGACGTATCTCATCCCAAGGATGGCTGAGTATTCTCACGGCCGTGTCTTCCTTTACGGCACCTCTCCTCACCTGTGCATTTAAATATCCTTCGAGTTCTTCCTTGGTTGAGGGCAGGTTGGAAATCTCCGAGAGTGTCACAAGCATCGATTTTACGGCAGGTGTTTCCAGCAGCAGATGGAGCCTTGTGTATCTGGGCGGTACCGTGAAGAGAGTTACTATGTCAGGCATCCTCAAGTTGGAGGCCTGCCTCAGGATCATTATGGCATTCTCATCACACCCTCCCCTCTGCGGTGGTGACTTCAGGGGTTCCCTTTCTGGCAGTCTACCGGAGCAATGCCAGTTTTCCTTGCTGTAAAGTCTCCCCACATTTGCTTCAGCGCCACAGCTCGGGCAGCGAACGGTTATATCTCTGAGAGAGCTTCCACGTGGTATCCACTCATAATAACGTGGTAATCTGCCCGATGTACATCTTCCACCTGTTCTCATGTGAACAGCATAATTCCAGTCGACATCATCCAGATGTCCTTTGCGGCAGGCCAGAACAAACCTTATCCCGTCCCATCTTCTGCCACCAGATATGAGTTCTTCTCTGCATCTAGGACATCCGGTCCTGTACCTGAACAGAATGGAATGTTCGGAGCATATCCACCATTCGGGAAATACCTTGGTTCTGTAGACCGCCCGGGAATCCTCACAGTTTAGCTCCGCATTTGATGGGAGCCTGAAGATTTTTCTGCCACCGAGAAGACCTCTGGATACTCTATCGTCGGTAATTTCAAAGTCCTCCGGGCGTATGTTACTGTAGAAGAGACCTATATCGGGAGAGGGTATTATGCGTGGACCACGTGGACCTTCAAGGATTGCACCGGGTCCATATGTGGTGATGAACTGTGTGCGCCTTATATGCTGTACCATGTTTATCACCTAAACATCAAAACCCGTGGTTTCTTCAACATCCCTCAACGACTGTGGTGCATTCTCATACACCACCGGGAGTCCCCTATGTAGGTGCTGGGGGTCTCCAAGAACAACTGGATTTCTGGCGCCTGTATATTCAACGTATTTCAGCCTGCTACCAGTCCGCTGGGCAACAGAACTCCACTCATCCAGTGCGGATTCGATAATATCTCTTACAAAACCTGGATCCGGTCTACGAAAACCTGGCTGCTGCTGTGCTCTAGTTTCAAAAATATCAGGAATTCTCATCACTTCCTGAGAGTGTCTGAAACTTGCCATCAGATGAGCGGTGTTATCTCTGTGCCATCCAACCTCTCCTCCATGCATGTTTCTCATAATTCCGACAATAACAGGACCCGCACACCTTGTAAGCGTTCCTGGAGCAAAAGGGGCTGCTGTTATTGGTTCCACGAATCTTTCAAGATTCAGATGATATCCACAGAACATCTCGTAATAACTCATATCCCGTGGTCTTGTAGCCCTGTAAAATGTGACAACAAGTCCTGCGATGTGTCTTCCAACCCTTCCGGTACTCTGTATGTAGGAGGAAGTCGTCTTGGGCTGACCATGAACAACCATCAGGCTGAGTCGGGGAACATCAACACCGGTTCCGAACATGGATGTCGTGAACACCACATCGATTGTACCGGGGTTACGTGGATCTCCGGAGAAATGTGTCTCAATCCTTTCCAGAAGCACCGGCAGCTCCGTGGATCTTACCCTGCTGGATAGTTCGACGATGCGATCCTCCGGTAGCTCACGTGCAGAACTTCCAGCCAGACTTCTCAGCCTCTCGGGAATGTCCTGTCTGTAAAGTGATCTTGCACCGGCGAGTTCCCTTATTGCATTAAAGTAACCCACCAGTGTCCAGAATGGATCCACATCCCTTCCACGGTCTTCTGCAATATCAAGTGACGTCTGGAGAAGCCTTGCCCATATATTTTTGACGGGTGTCAGTGGCCCCATACCCGGTGCGCAGATACCCATATATACCCTTCCCGGTCTGCTGCTGGCCAGCGGATGCGAGGATCTATAACGCATAAAAAATCTGTTATCGGCATCGAGACCATGAGGCGGGAACTGCAGTGTATCTCTGACAAAAACCGCCCTCACCTGTGACGGTGCCTCTTTTACGGTTGCGGAGGATGCTATGTACTTGATTCTTCTACCTCTTGATACCAGAAACTCTAGGGCAGTCTCATAAATCCCCACCATGCTTCCCAGAGGTCCTTCTATCAGATGAAGTTCATCCTGTATTATGAGATCGGGGGGTTCAAGCGGTTCTATTCTTATGCCTCGTCCTGTCAATCCTCTGAACGATGGAGGTGGGGCACCATTCCTATAGTATCCTGCCAGAGGACTGTATGCGTCAACATTTCCAAAAATAGATCCATAACGCGATTCAAACGATATCCGTGCAACCTTATCCACGGTGCCAATTAGAAATGATGGAGGATCTGTATACACCTGCTCGTCAACTGTAAGTGAGGGTATTGGGATTCTATATGCAAGTGTGGGTAAACCATTTCTTGCGAATTCCGGGACTTCCACGAACATCATTCCATCAGGAGCCCTGACAGTTCTTTCTGCATTTTGAATTTCCCCGGATACGCCGGCGGGTCTTCCCTCTGCCCATAGCGTTCTCCCGAGATTAAGGTCACATTCGGGATTTGGGCAGTAGACATTGAAATTGTAAGGTTTTTCGATACCTCTCCGTGTCCGAGCTTTCAGAATGATGTAACCGGGTCTTGATGCACGGGCGCTGCAAAGTTCGAGTGAAACTCCGATAGAGGTCAAATCTTTTTGAATTTCTCTCCACACACCATCCACATGTTCGGGTTTCAGCTCATCACTTCGATTTATCCCAAGGGATATTGTGAGAAAACCATTTCCATGATCCTTTATTCCAAGAAGCTGCACCGTGAAAGCGTGATTTCTGCGCGTATCCAGCTCTGTTTGAAGGATTCTTTCAATCCTGCGAGCGGGGTACGTGCCCCTTTTCCTCTTTACAAGAAGGTGAATCATGTATGGTTCTTCCTGTGGCGGAAGTCCTGTATCGGGAACAGAGAGAATTGTACCGCAAACCGGACATTCCAGAACCTGCGCAGGTTCACCCTCTCCAGATTCCCCTTTGAGTATATCCAGTGCACCGTTAAATACTCTGCCGCTGGAAATGATTGTTCTTCCAAGTCTATTGGGAGTAACCCCGCCACCAACCCATAAACCAATCGAAAAACGTGCTGTCCCCCATATGAAGTCGTCCATGATGTCACAGTTTTTCGGCCTCCATCCCACCGGGGCGCCAGTTCCCAACCCCGAAACGCGGAGATATTCGCAGGCGGTGATCATCCTCAGAGCACGTCTGAACTGCTGTATGGTTAAGAGTCTTAGTGTGTATCTCATTATAACGCATGTTCCAGCACCTGATCCATTATTTCTGCGGAGAGCTCTTCTCCTCCGTAGCGCTAGCATAAATGCAGCCACACCGAGATACGCTTCAGTTTTCCCAGCCCCTGTGGGTACGAAAAGAATATCACAGACATCTCTTTCAGGCGAATCTTCATTTGTAAGAGACTCGAGTCCAAGAAGTATAAAGGCAAGCTGAAACGGTCTCCACCGGAGTTTTTCGTTCTTGCCATGCCTCCATCTATGCTGAAGATCCATGGCCTTATTCGCAAAGCAGAAAGCCAGTCTTGCATCGAGATCTTCAATCAACACATCGATGCCCCTTCTCATCCTCTCCAGAACCATTTTACACCTTTCAATAATTATACTGGCCGTCTTTCTGTCCTCAGGTCGTGATAAATTATTGGCCGATATTTCGAGTTCTTCGATCCATCTCTCATAACCATCCACCATTGGTTGAAGAGCCTCTCTTAATTCATCTGGATTCCATAGTTCTGCCAGAACTTCAGCGTTGAGCATGGGTTCCGGACCCCATCGATCATCCCAATCATAATCAGGCGATTCTACAGATAGCAGGGGTACGAATTCAGATCTGACGTCCGGGTGCGTGAATTCCTTCCTAGTTCTTTCGTCTATAATTTCTCCATCAACCCAGTGGAACGGAGGAATTTGAAGGGGTTCGATATCGGACGGTATATTTTCGGGATCCACTTCATGCCAGACTGCAGAGCACATGTGACCTCTCGCAAGAGCCGCACGTTCACGATAAACCAGTTCCAGCTCCCTATCCTCCGGATCTCTGACTGAGAACCTTCTCACCGGGTACAGAGAACCTCTCAAACATTTTATCCTGATCTGAGGTT
>JALUWC010000453.1 GCA_027019885.1 Geoglobus sp. | reverse complement strand
TATCGCGGGAAACAGGAGCAGAGATAAGGGAAAGCAGCAAGATTGCAGGGAGAGCAGATGGCAGGGACTTCTACAGATTCACATATCTAATAAGGCTTCCCGGATTTTTCAGGGGAGATGTTGTTCAGGAGGGGGATGTTGTTGCTGTTGTCAGGGATGTCCCGAGGAAAAAGGGGTATGATGTGAGAACGGGCAGGCCTATCAGGCTTAGAAATCCGAGTGTTATCGCAAGGAGGGATGAGCTGAAGGAGAGCAGCGTTCTGAATGTTGATGAAGCCACAATCGAAATTCTCGATCCATTCACATTTGAAACTGCTGTTGTGGAGAGGCCTGAAATGAAGGTTGAGGTTGGAGACACCGTTTATGTTTTAAGGCATAACGACAGGCTGATCGCAATCCATCCCATGCTGATTGAATAGTGCTGGTTATGAAGGCTGTCAGGGTTAAGAAAGAGCTTGCGGAGGAGATCAGAAAGAGGCTTGAGAGAAATGGATTCAAGGACAGGAGGAGAAGAATCAGGTTTGAGAGTGGATATGTCATCATACCTGTTGTGGATGAGTTTAACCTGAAATCTCCTCATTACGAGATTGTTGAAGACACAAATCCCATTTTCAGGGAGAGAAAGAACTTCAGGGAGATTGTTACTCAAATTGCAGGCTTCTACCCAAGATATGCAGATCTGAAGGTGTTTGGAGATGTGGGATTGATGAAGCTTCCGGATTCAGTTATGCATCACAAAAAAAGAATTGCCGAGAGAGTTGCAGAAAATTACAGGCTCAGCTCTGTGTGGCTTGACATGGGGAAGCATGGAATGAAAAGGATGCCAAGAATGGAGCCCTTGGTGGGTAGCAAGAGCCTTGTGGAGGTTAAGGAAAACGGATGCATCTTTCGATTCGACATTACAGAGGTCATGTTCAGCCAGGGAAATCAGTATGAGAAGATGAGAACTGCGAAACTTGTTGAAGATGGAGAGAGGGTCGTTGACATGTTTGCCGGAATTGGCTATTTCACCATTCCTGTGATGAAGCACTCAAACGCAAGGAAATGCCTTGCCATAGAGCTGAATCACAAATCATACAGATTTTTGCTTGAAAACCTGAAGCTCAACGGGATAAAAAAGGTGATCCCCATTCTTGGAGACTCCATGCATGTGACACCTGAAAGCTGTGCTGAGCGAGTCATAATGGGCCACATAAGGTGTGAGAATTTCATAAAAACTGCAATAGACGCGATAGATGGAGAGGGATGGATACACTACCACGAGGCTGTTCCGGTTAAGGTTATTCACAGACCGGTTGAGAGAATCAGGAGGGAGGCAGAATCGCTGAACGCCAGGGTTGCTGAAGTGTCATTGAGAAAGGTCAAGAACTACTCCCCCAACGTATATCATGTGGTTGTTGATGCGAGAATAAGGAAGTGTTAGCCAAAAATAAGCCTGAAGTAGCCTATGTATGGGATCCTGAACACCGCCACTCCTATCACCCACTCCTTTTTTACGGGCTTTGACAGAATGGGCTGGTCTGCAATGAAGTTGTGATCACCCTTGGTTATGTAACCATCATTCTCTGCAACATAATTCCCTATCCTCTGCCCCTTCTTCACGTAGGCTATTGCCCTGTGTATTATTGGTGTTTTGGAGCTATCTCCATTGGGTCTGTAAACTATGACATCTCCGAAATCTCCAAACATCTTGTAGCCTGTTTCTTTTCCCTCCAGGTAGGTCACGATCTCCTTTTTCTGCGGGCTCACAAGAAAAACCACATCACCAACATGGAGGTTGGGTTCCATGCTCTTGCTCTGCACAGCCACCATAAACGGCCAGGTTCCAGTTATTGCATACCCCCCACCGGCAATCAGACCAACAATTATAAGTGTGGTCACCAGATCTTTAATTAATCCAGCAATCCGTTCATCCATCAAAGGGGGTTAGATGGTTCATGGTTATTAAAAATATCGATACAAAGACAGTAGTTGCAAAATTCGCTTTAAATGGCTACAATGTCCATCCTGAGGCAGTCAGGCTGATTCTCTCTTCCAGTCTCGATGTTGATACTGTTGTTGGAGAGATCTGCAGGAGGTGCAATGGAGCATTCATCATAACGCCAGAGGAGGTCTCTCAGGTTATCAGAGAACTCGGGAAAAAGAAAAGAGAGGTTAGAGAACACTCTGTCGATAAAAGAACGGTTGATGGCAGGAAGGACGAGATAAAAATTTTGAAGGACGTAACGGGGAAATCAGCATGCAGAGGTACTATTGAGGATTTTGTGGCACACTTCAACTCAAGATTTGAAAAGATAAGCAGCATTCTGAGAAACAGAGTTAAGGCGATTCCAATCTCATCTCTTTCAAAAATAAAAGCAGAGACTGTTGAGATAGTTGGGTTCGTCAACAGTGTGAGGGAGTTAAACGAAAACAGGGCAATGATTGAGATTGAAGACAGAACAGGAAGAGCCAGAGTCTATGCTGAGGGAAAGGTCAAGGAGCAGGCAATGGAGCTTTTCGGTGATGAGGTTATCGGCATAACCGGAAGACCTGCAGGGAGGAGTATAATCGCAGAAAGAATTGTGTTTCCTGAAGTTCCGATGAACGGAAACGGCAAAAGCAGGAAAAACTTTTCTGTTGTTTTCATCTCCGATATCCACTTCGGGAGCAACACATTCCTGCACGATTCATGGGATAAATTTGTCTCATGGGTTAACTGTGAGAGCGGAAACAGGAAGCTTGACGACATAGCTGAATCGGTCAGATACATTTTCGTTGCAGGGGATGTGGTTGATGGTATAGGTGTTTATCCTGATCAGGATAAAGAGCTTGAAATTGATGACATAAATAGGCAGTACGAGTTTGCGGCAGAGCAGTTTGACAGAATAAGGAAAGAGGTCAAGATAATTATTTCCCCGGGAAATCATGATGCTGTCAGGCAGGCTGAACCTCAACCTGCACTTCCAAAGGAGTTCTCAGACCTCTTCTCAAACAATGCGATTCATGTTGGCAATCCTTCATACATAGATGTTGAAGGGGTTAAAGTTCTCATGTATCACGGTAGAAGTCTTGATGATATAATATCGAAGGTTTCAAGGCTCAGATACGAAAAACCACAGAATGCAATGATTGAACTGCTGAAGAGAAGACACCTCGCACCCCTTTATGGAGAGAGAAGCCCAATAGCGCCTGAAAAGGATGACTACCTTGTGATAGATGATGTTCCTGACGTGGTACATTCTGGTCATGTTCACACATACGGCACTGCTTTTTACAGGGGTGTTCTCCTTGTGAATTCATCGACTTGGCAGAGTCAGACAGAATTTCAGAAGAAGGTAAATCTCAATCCGATGCCGGGGTATGTGGCAGTTTATCAGCCAGGAGGAAATCTCTTCAGACTGAAGTTTTACAGCTAATCTCCCAAATCTCCATTCGATTCATTTCGTAACATATTTATAACAATAAATTCTAAAAAAAGCAGGTGAGTTAAAAAACGATTTGGAGGTAGATGAGATGGGAATTCTTGACTATGTTGTTCCAAAAGAGGACTGGCCAGAGATAGTGGTACCGGATGAAGTGAAGGCAGTTATTGGGGGCAGAAAAGAGCTGAATCTTGCGGAGGAAATACTTGACAGAAACATCAAGGAAGGCAGGGGAAGAAAGGTGGCAATATATTTTGAGGACCGAAGAGTCACCTATAGAGATCTTTACAGGCTCAGCAACAAGATTGCAAACTTCCTGAAAAACATCGGAATCGAGAGATATGACAGAGTTGGATTCAGAATGAGAAACATGCCTGAAGCTGTTGCGGTCAACTTTGGTATAATGAAGGCGGGAGCGATTCCTGTACCTCTCAATCCAATGTGGGCAAAGAAGGAGATCGTTCATGTTGCAAACAATGCGGAGATAAAGGCAATATTCGTTACAGGAGATGACAAGACGTTCAAGGCAGTAGAGGAGTCAGTACCTGACTTCAATACGGTGAAAAAGGTTATAGTTACAGAGAGAGGAGAGCTTAACGACCCGTTCGTTTCATTTGATGAGGTTTACAAGGAGAGCACAAAGTTTGATCCTGTTCCCCTTGAGATTGGTACTCCAGCAGCAATTCTCTTCACATCAGGTACAACCGGATTGCCCAAGGGGTGTGTGCACTTTGTGGAGAACATACTCTCATCGGTTTATCTGGTTGGAAAATATGTGTGGAAGCTCACAGAGGATGATGTTGTTGGCGGCCCAGCTCCTGTCAGCTTTGCCATGGGTTATGGAAATGGCTGCCTGATTCCATACTTCCACGGTGCGGCAACAAGCATATGGCCGGGATTCAGCTTTGACAACTTCTTCAGATTTGTTGAGGAGCACGGCATAACTGTGTTCAGCTCACTGCCTACAGCCTACAGGATGATTCTTGCAAATCCAAATCTCGACGAATACCTGCAAAAGTATGACCTTTCAAGTCTCAGACTCTGCACAGGTGGAGGAGAGGCATTGGGTGCTGATACAGCCAGAAGATGGGAGGAGAAGTTCGGAATGTCAATTTATGAGTCCCTTGGGGCAACAGAGATGGTTCACATCTGCATAAGCAACACAGTTGCACCGGAGCCAAGAGCTGGAAGCATCGGCTGGACAGTCCCAGGCTACGTTGCAAGGATCATTGATCCAGAGACAGGGGAGGAATGCAAGCCCGGAGAGGTTGGAAATCTCTACATAAAGGGCGCAACAGGGATAAGATACTGGAATCATCCAACAAGACCCCTTGACGAGAAGCAGAAAAAGAGTGTGAAGAACGGATGGAATGTGCTTGGAGACTTTGTAAGGAAGGATGAGGAGGGTTACATCTACTTTGTCTCAAGAGATGACGATCTCATAAAGTCTTCAGGCTACAGAATAGGTCCTGATGAGATTGAACAGCCATTGAGCAAGCATCCTGCTGTCAAAGAATGTGCAGTAATCGGTGTCCCTGATCCTGATGGTATAAGGGGACAGATTGTCAAGGCTGTTATCGTGCTCAAGGAAGACTATGAACCGGGTGAAGAGCTGAAGAAGGACATGCTGAAGTTCCTCGAGCAGCACATCGCAAAGTACAAACTGCCAAGGGTTATTGAATTCAGGACTGAGCCACTGCCCAGAACAGCAACAGGAAAACTGCTGAGGAGATTCCTGAGAGAGGGTTAGATAAAGGATTCAACGGTTTTCTTTTTCGGATATTTATTTTAATAAATCTATTTTTTAATTACCGAGTGATCCAACCCAATTGTGCATGAATCTTGAGATATCTTGATTATTCCACATGTTGACTCCAATAATTCCGTTAAAGTAAATTTCAGGCGTAGGCTAATACCGTAACCTTTAAATATTAAATTTGTGCTAATTAAACATGCAAATTCTAGGAGGTGTGAAGCGTGGCTGAAAAGGATATAGAATTGTTCCATCCAGAAAAGCAAATCGAAGTGCAGAGAGAGATCTGGGCAAACCCGGCAAGTCTTGGACTGATGGGCTTCGCCCTGACAACGATGGCAACTGGACTGCACAATGTGGGGATATGGGGAGCAGGACCGACACTTGCAATGGCACTTGCCTTTGGTGGAACCGCTCAGTTCTTTGCTGGAGCAATAGCCTTTAGAAAGGGAGCGATGTTCCCAGGTACTGCCTTTTGCTCATATGGTGCCTTTTGGTGGTCTCTGTTCTTCATGCTCTTCGTTCTACCGATGGGTGGTGTAAAGATAGATGCGATGCAGGAGTTTGGATTCTTCCTGATGTGGACTCTGTTCACACTGCCGTTTGTGATAGCATCGATAAAACATGGAAAGCTGTTGTTCCTGCTGTTTGTGCTGTTAGAGATTGCCTTCCTGATGCTTGATGGGGTTACACTGGGTATGCTTAGCCCTGTCCCGACAGGATGGGAGATCTTCATAGTCGGCTTGCTCGCATGGTACATAGCTGGAGCAGATCTGGTCAACAACGACTTTGGAAGAGAGGTGCTTCCGAACCCATAGCCGAGTTAATTACACCTTTTTTATTTTATTTTTGAATGTTTTTTTATTCGGAATTTGACGTGATATGGAGTAAACTTTATTTAGATTTCCAGCTTTCAATTTCCTATGCCACAACATCTTGTTTCAGTTTCAGATCTTTCCAAGCCTGAAATTATAAGGATGATTGATTTGGCCAAAAAGCTGAAGGACGAGAGAAAAAGAGGAGTGTATAAGGATTACATGAAGAATAAAAGCCTTGCCATGATATTCGAGCTTCCATCAACAAGGACAAGGGTTAGCTTTGAGGTGGCAATGGCAGATATGGGGGGGCATGCGCTCTATCTTGGATGGAATGATTTGCAGCTCGGGAGGGGTGAGACGATAGCCGATACAGCAAAGGTTCTTTCCAGATACGTTTCTGCAATAATGGCAAGAGTTAGGAAACATGATACAGTTGTGGAGCTTGCCAAGAACAGCGATGTGCCTGTGATAAACGGTTTGAGCAATCTTGAGCATCCATGCCAGATTCTCGCTGACCTGCTCACAATAGATGAGGTGAAGGGTTTGGACATCAAGCTCGCTTGGGTTGGGGATGGAAATAACGTGTGCAATTCAATGATTCTGGCATCAGCAATCTTGGGATTTGAGATGAGCGTTGCAACACCCAGGGGATTTGAGCCGGATGGCAGAATACTGAAATTGGCCGAAGAGATTGGTGAAAAACCAGAGATAACCAATGACCCAATTAAAGCTGTGGAAAACGCTGATGTGATATACACTGATGTCTGGGCATCTATGGGTCAGGAAGAAGAGAGGGGGGAAAGGTTAAAAGTCTTTGCAGAGTTTCAGGTTAACAGAGCGTTGGTTGGAAAAGCCAAAGACGATGTGATTGTCATGCACTGTTTGCCAGCTCACAGGGGTGAGGAGATAACAGATGAGGTTATTGACGGGAAGCACTCTGTTATTTTTGATCAGGCTGAAAACAGACTTCATGCTCAAAAGGCCATCCTGTTGAGGCTGATAGGATGAGGTGGAGGAGAGTAGAGGAGAGGATTGTGGATTTCATAGGGAAAAGAGTTGAACTTGCAAATGCTGAAGGTGTTGTTGTTGGAGTCAGCGGGGGAGTTGATAGCGCAACAGTTGCCTTTCTGTCTGTAAAAGCTCTTGGAAAGGAGAGGGTTTTTGGAACAATTCTGCCTGAAAGTGGTGTAACTCCTGAAGAGGATGTCAGAGATGCCAGAAAAGTCTGTGAGACGCTTGGGATAGACTACAGAATCGTTGAGATAGATCCCTTTATCGAGCCATTCAGGAAGGCATTTGGAGATGAGTGCCTGATTGCCTTTGCCAACATAAAGCCAAGGATACGAATGACCATAAACTACTACTTTGCCAACAAACTGAACAGGCTTGTTGCAGGAACAGGGAACAAAAGTGAGCTGAAAATGGGGTATTTCACCAAATATGGTGATGGAGGGGTGGACTTTTTACCAATTGGGGATCTTTACAAGACCGAGATCTTTGAGCTTGCAGAATACCTGGGCGTGCCAGAGGAGATAATCAGAAAAAAGCCCTCGGCAAGGCTGTGGAAGGGGCAGACAGATGAAGATGAGATGGGGATAAGCTATGAGGATCTGGATAAAATCCTCAAGAGCATAGAAATGGGCTTGACAGCTGAAGAGATA
>JALUWC010000452.1 GCA_027019885.1 Geoglobus sp. | reverse complement strand
GCTTTCATTTGCAGTTCCAACACCAATCCTTAGCGATGGAAACTTCAGCCTCTGGCTGTTCCAGTTTGCGAATGCAGAAACAGTGACACCAAGAACTGTCCACCTCATTCTATCCAGTCTCAACAAAATGGTTGATTCAAAGCTCCTGCATCTGATTCACTTCAGACATCGCTACATCATCGCTGAAAACGTCACGGCAAAGATACCTCCGAGAATTTCCAGATCCTCAACTTACGTAATAAAGGCAGAGCACTCCTGCAAAATCTATGAAATCATCTCTAAAGCCATCTTCAATTTTTCCCAGTCTTTCAGGTCGAATCTGAAGTATGGTGATTCTCTCCTCAAGCTGTGCGATGAGCTTGAGATCTTTTCTGAAAGGCTGAGGAAAAGAGCAGAGGAGATCAGAAGGATGGAGGTGATGGGGTGAGATGGATCACTCACATCGCCCTCTCTTTCCTCTTCATCAAGATCGTGGAGATCTCCTTTCTTGTTGATCTATCTTCCTCAGTAGCATTCTGGATTGTGATGCCCCTGTATTCAGTTCTCGCAGACCTTGACAGCATAGCTGGAATAAAGCACCGGACATATTCGCATGCCATCTATGCTCCATTCATTCTCTCCTTACCTCTCATTCCATTTCTAGGGCTTTATGCTATTGCAATCATCTCCTATCTCTCCCACATCTTCGCGGACATGCTCACTCCAAGCGGTGTAATGCTTCTCTACCCCTACAGGCAGACAACATTCAGCTTTCTCCCTCCCGCATGGAGAATTGGAACTGGATCGAATGCGGAGATGATCTTTCTCTTAGCAGTTCTTCTCCTCACTGCTTCATTCAGCCTTGCAGAATCTACAAAGGAGGTTGACAAAATTTTCATGTACAGGAGGAATGCGGATATCTGGGTTGATGTCTCATTTTATGAGAATGGGGTTTTGAAGAGCTTTAAAAATGAAAAAATTGTCTGGGATGACAGTAATTCAAAAATAGGGATCATCCATAATGGTAGACTTAAAATAATCAACGTGAAGCAGATCAAGAGCATAAAAATAAAGGAAATGCAGAAGGTTGAAAGAACTGAGAGAGAACTCAGAGCTTCTGTCAAGGCTCTGAGAATTGTGAATCATCTTATCACTGCCTACAGAACAGACGGAGACTGGATTGATTTTCTGGGGACAGGCAAGGATCTGTATTATCTCCTGTTCAATGGATCAAACGGCAACGAGAAGCTTTGGATCAGAGTGGTGGAATGAACGAGAGGGATATTGAGATTCTCAAGTCATTCACGGAGGAAAAGAATCCTTCAGAGGTTTATGAGCTTGAAGACTGGGAGTTTTCGAGAGCAACATTCTACAGAAGACTTGACCGATTGAAAAAGCAGGGTTTGATAGATTGGAGGACTGGAAGAGCGAGAACAACAGAAAGAGGTTTGCAGATGATAAGACTGTTCGATGCCAGCTATCAGGGAAATGAAATTCAGTCCACCAGCATTCCCGAAGGCAATTTCTGCATTATCGATACATCCACCCTGAAACAGCTTTCATACAGGCATGGATTTCTCTACATAACCTATCCGGCAACATCCTACATCCTGAAATCAATTCTGCTGTATACAGGCATTAAAAC
>JALUWC010000451.1 GCA_027019885.1 Geoglobus sp. | reverse complement strand
CTGAAACTCCTTGATCTCCATTTTGAACCCTCATTTAACCCATTTAATCAAACCCTTACAGGAATTCCTTTCTCCCTGAGGTACTCCTTCAGCTCCAGTATATCAATCTCACCAAAGTGAAATACGCTTGCTGCAAGGCACGCATCAGCCTTACCATAAACGAAACCCTCGTAAAAGTGTTCTTTGGTTCCGGCACCACCGCTGGCAATGACGGGTATCGACACATTTTCACTTACAGCTCTGGTAATCGGCAAATCGTAACCATCTTTAGTCCCATCACGGTTCATGCTGGTAAGCAGAATCTCTCCAGCTCCAAGCTGCTCAACTCTAATTGCCCATTCGATGGCATCAATACCTGTTGGCTTTCTCCCACCGTAGATTACAACTTCATACCAGGCTCTACTCCCATCCTCCAGCTCCACGATATGCTTACCCTTTGAGACGTCGCGGTTCCTCCTGCAATCAATTGCGACAACCACGCACTGACTTCCAAAGATGGATGAAGCTTCTCTCACAAACTCAGGATTTTTGACTGCTGATGTATTAATGGAAACTTTGTCAGCCCCGGCCTTCAGAAGTCTGCTTATGTCCTCTACACTCCTTATCCCGCCTCCAACTGTTAGAGGAATAAAAACCTCTTCAGCTGTCCTCTCTACTACATCTACCATTGTCTCCCTGGCGTGGGCTGAAGCAGTTATGTCGAGAAAAACAAGCTCATCTGCTCCTTCGATATCGTAGCGCTTTGCAAGCTCAACGGGGTCACCAGCATCCCTCAGACGAACGAATTCAATACCCTTGACTACTCTCACACCCCTCTCATCCATGGTAACATCCAGACAGGGAATTATCCTCTTGGCCAGCATTTTACCCAGCATTTTACCCATACCTTATTGTAAAATCCCTGAATTCCCCACCAGACTTGCTCTCCCTTACCTCGATACCCTTCACAATCGCCATTGGAGGCCCCTCCTTTATGGCAGATATAAACTTCTCCAGCCTGCCCTCATCTCCCTCTACATTTATGTATACTCTGCCATCTGGCAAATTCATGACATAACCCTTCAAACCCAGCTCCTTGGCCACCCTTCTGGTGAAATATCTGAACCCCACACCCTGAACAACACCGCTAACGTAAATCTCGAGTCTCTTCATCTACTTCTGGCAGTTAAGAGAGATATTTAACCTTATCTAACTCTTCCGAAGTGCAGTATCATAGTATACATACTATATTATATGTAAAATTTAAATTTCATCAATATAGAACACTGAATTATCTTTCCCCAACTATTCAAATTACAATGAAAAAATTTGATGGTGTCGGAATTTCTTTGGATAACTCATCTGCAATATTCTGTAGGAAGCTTTGTGTAAATTTGTAATGAATCTGCTAAGTGTAGAAAAGTTTATTAACTTTTCAATGCATCTGAAATACATGAGCAAGGTAGTGCATATATTGCCGGTTGGTATGAACAAAGAGCTGATAATCGAGAGCATAAAGAGGGGCGGCTACCCGATACAGAAGGTCTACCTTGTGCTCCCTTCTGATACCAGCTTCAGTGGTGGCGAAGACATTTTGAAGAACGCTGAAGAGATTGAGAAAACGCTAAGCGTGCTAGTAGAAGTTGAGAAG
>JALUWC010000450.1 GCA_027019885.1 Geoglobus sp. | reverse complement strand
CAGATTTGCGAGGATTTTCCCCTCAAGGATTCTGAGGCTTTTTTTCCCCATCGCGGCATCAAGAAAGTCATCAGCCTTTTTCAGAATGTGCTCAATGTCCTCCTTAGACAGATCATCAATGGATATGAGATGCCTGAATCTGGACATCAATATGTTATTGCGGAATTAATATTTAAGGTCTTTGCACCTCGATGACTGAAGGCTCAGAATTATGCTGATAAAGAAACAGACAGGACAGTTTGAGAGTCTAAAATCTGTTTTCAGATATCTAAAACCAGTATAAAATTGCATGACTCTCAGCCAATCAGTCTGTAGATCTTAATCTGACAGATTTTTCAGCAACTCCATAATGCCATCCAGCGTGTACTCTGCAGGCACGAGAGCATCAATTCCATATTTTCTCAGCTTTTTTGCAGTTGGAGGGCCTATTGCAATCACATGCACATCCGCAGGTATTTTCCCGAGCACTGAAGAATCTGTCTCGCTTATCAAATTCGAAAAGAATCCTTCCACTATCATTGATGATGTAAAAACGACAGCATCAAATTTTCCTTCCAGTATTTCCCTTACAATTTTCCTCTGCACCTCGCCCTTCAGGATTTCTATGCTGTAAAGTATGTACTCCTGCAGATCGCAAATCTCAGAAAACTTATAGAGTACGGGATCGCCTTTATCGCTTCTCAGCAGATTGACCTTCTTACCATACAGAACGTCTCTAAATTCGTTATAAAGTGTTTTTGAATCGTATTTTGATGGCATTGTAACATCTCTTCCAGCCCTTTGAATGATTTCAGCGGTTCTGGGGCCAATTGCAATAACCTTTCCCCTCAGAAGGTTTCTTTCCACAGATATTCTGGCAGAGGTCTGGCTTGTGACAACTGTGCAGTCTGCATCCCTCACACTAACATCCTTAACAGAGATGCCAATCATTGGAACATTCACAGCCCTAAAACCATTTTCTTCAAACCTTCTGACTGTCTCTTCTGAGTGCTGGAATGGTCTGAATATGGCTACCCTCATCTGTTCACCAGAGTGGAGATGAACTCAGCAATCCTGTCAATTTCATCCCTCCTGAACCATGGGTAGCCATCAACCTTTTCATCACATACAACAGCCAGAATTCTGCCGTGCTTGAAATATTCAAGCTTTTCTGGATCGTTCAGGATAACAATTCTGTCCTTGCCTGCTCTGCTGAATCCTTCTGTGAGAACGAGGTGGTAATCTTCCTTTAGATACTTCTCAAAAATCCAGTCAAGGCTGTCCTTCCCAGATCTCCTTATGAAGGCCATTTTTACGGGGGAAGAGATAATCACATCTGCACCGCTGTTGTAGAGCTTCCATGAATCTTTCCCTTCCCTGTCAATTTCAAAGTCTCCATGGGCATGATGCTTGATCACAGCAACCTTTATGCCCTTTTCAATAAGTTTCGGAATGATTTTTGTGAGAATCGTCGTCTTACCGCTGTCAGATGTTCCAACAAAACTTATGAGCCTCGTCATAGAAATCTGACAGTTTCAAGATTGTAAGGGGCTCTCGTCTCAACCCTGTATGTTTTGTAGAGGGATGACGCCAGATCTATGCACTTGCTTTCATCGCCATGGATCATCATTATCTTTTCAGGCCTCTGCTTCAGTGCTCTTACATAACTCATAAGCTGCCTCCTGTCTGAATGGCCCGAAAAACCATCAACAGTTTCAACCTTCATGTTCACCTCTATAACATCCCTCTTTCCTCCTGCTGAAGGCAGTGGTACCTCTTTCCAACCTTTCTGAATCCTTCTGCCGAGAGTCCCTTCAGCCTGATACCCAACAAACACAATGGTGTTTCTCTCATCCCATGCAAATGCCCTGAAGTATTCCATCACCGGCCCTCCGTTCAGCATGCCAGATGTGGCAAGCACAATTGATGGAGAGCTGTCCTCAATTACCTCACCCCTCTTGTTTGGTGAGTCAACCCTGATGAAGTTCTCACTTATGAACGGGTTAATTCCCTGATGGAATATCAGATCCCTGAGATGTGAGTTCAGATACTCAGGATAGGCTGTGTGAATTGCCGTGGCCTCGTATATCATTCCATCTAAATACACCGGAATCTCCTCTATCTGGCTGTTCCTCATGGCCTCTTCAAGAGCTATCATAACCTCCTGACTTCTCCCCACTGCAAATGTTGGTATGAGAACTTTTCCTCCTTTCTCCACAGTTGTTTTTATGATTTCAAGCAGCTTCTCCTCAGCATCCTTTCTTGAGGGCTGGAAGTCTTCAGAACCTCCATATGTGGCCTCCATTATTAACCCTTCAAGTCTCGGAAAGTTCGACTGAGCCCTGTCAAAGAGCCTTGTTTTCTCGAACTTGAAGTCCCCCGTGAAGGCTATGTTGTAAAGCCCCTCTCCAATGTGGAAGTGTGCTATGGCAGAGCCAAGAATGTGGCCTGCGTTGTAGAATGTGAGCCTTACATCAGGAGATATGTCTGTCACAACCCCATAATCGAGGGTTATTGTGTGCTTCAATGCCTCTCTTATGTGCTGGGACTCGTAGGGAATTGGATTGCCCTCCCTTCCTGCAACCTCAATGAAGTCTATTTGCAAAAGAACCATGAGGTCTCTTGTTGGAGGTGTCAGGTAAACAGGCCCCCTGTATCCGTATTTGAAGAGAACAGGCAAAAGCCCACAGTGATCAAGATGGGCGTGGGTTATGACAACAGCATCTATGCTGTCAAGGGGCTGAAGCTCAGGGACATACAGGTAAGGAGACTGCTGTATATTCCCCGTATTGACTCCACAGTCAATCAGAATTCTGCTTTCGGGTGTTTGAAGAAGATAGCAGCTTCTCCCAACCTCCCTCGAACCGCCAAGAAATGTGACCCTGACCCACCTGTCCTCGTAGATTGCACCCCTGTGGATTCTTTCACCGATTCTCCTGAGGATCTCTTTCCTCTCATCCTTGGACCCAATCAAAAAGCTTCTGACATTCTCTATGGTCTTGGATTTGATTGGTGCAGTTCTTACTGGCCTCGGACTCCAGCCAACCGCCTTCATTATCTCTCTGAGAGTAATGCCATTCTTTCCTATGACTATTCCCGGCTTCTCAGCCTCAATGATTACCTCTCCATTCTCCTCATCAAAGAAGAATCCAGTTATCTGGGCTTCTTCAGGCACAATTTGCTTGATGATTTCCTTTGCCTCCTCAGGAGGCTTCAGGCTCTTGGGATCTGGTCTGACAATGATCCTCTTTCTCAGATCTTTTGCGAGCTTCCTGATTATGTCCCCGCTATCTGCAAACTCCTGGGGGTTTTCCACGTAGATTACGAGAAGAGGACCCTCAAACTCTATGTTCCTTATTCTGACGCTCCTCGGAATGAGATCTAAGATCTTTTCCTTGAGCTGTCTTATGTACTCCTTGCTTGACATACCTCCAACCTTCAAAAAAGATTATTTCCTTAGTGTAGATAGTATTTCATCCAGCACATCCTGTGAGACCTCGAAATACCCCTCCTTGGTGATTTTTACAACATCCATTCCATCGCCGCTTGCCGAGTCTCGTTTTGTTGCAGAATAGACCGCCCTGACTGCAAGCTCCACAGCTTCATCTGCAGTCATTTCAGGGCTGTAAGAGTCCTCAAGAAGCCCATAGGCCATCGGCGAACCCGATCCTGTTGCCACAATATCAGACTCCTGAATTGCTCCACCAATTGGATCAATGGAGTATATGCTACTTTCTTCCTCATCGACTCCTCCAATGAGAAGCTGGACGAGATACGGGAAGTATCTTGTTGAATTCAGGAGATTCGAAACTATTGTAGCCACTGCTTTCACATTGGGTTTCTTCTCCTTCTGCACCTCATAGAGGTTCATCTCAACCCTTATCAGCCTTACAAGAAACTGTGCATCTCCGACACTTCCGGCGGTGGTCATGGCTATTCTGTCAGATATCCTGTATATCTTCTTGGCCTTTCTGCTGGCAATGAAATTACCCATTGTTGCCCTTTTTTCTGTGGCAAGCACCACTCCATCCTTACACACCACTCCAACTGTTGTTGTTCCCTTATACACCTTGTCATGCAACATTTCTGGCATCATAACATCTCCTTCTCTTCTTGATTTTTTGTAGAAGAGCCAACTGGCTGAAATAGATAATCAAAAATGTTTTTAAGCCTTTCGTTCCATGGATTCATGAAGCAAAACTGCAAACCACTGGAAGCCTTTATGTTCCCACATCCTGAATAAGGATGATGTCGGCCACGTTGGGGTTTATCTGCCTTGCTCTTTTCAGAATTCCCTCTCTAAACCTGCTTAAATCCTGTCCCTTCAATATCTTTCCTTTCATCTCAGGAAATGCCCATTTCACAAGAAGAGATGGAAGGCCAGCGATAACGATCTCAGCATCCAGTCTCTCAAGAGCTTTGTCAAAGTGAACTCCCATAACAAATGGCATGAAGTTCTGGAGATTTTCTCTCGCCCATCTCCACCCCTTCCGTCCCGTTGTGAGAGCGACACTGTCATACTGGCTGGCTATTCTTATCTTTGCCTCTACAAGCTCCTCACACCATGGCTCAACAAAGCCTGTTGTGCCGAGAATGGATATTCCATCCTCAATGCCAAATCTTCTGTTTTCTGTCTTCTCTGAAATTTTTCTTCCTTCTGGAATCCAGATTTTTATGGCTCCGTCATATCCATACCTGTTTCTGACGCGCTCCAGATTTCTCAATAGCTGCTCCATTGCAGAACCGCTTACAGACGGTTTTCCATCCAGCCTTCCCACTCCATATCCGAATTCAAGTTTGTCTGAGACTTCAGATCTGAATTCAATGCCATCTGTCACATCAAATGAGTGATCTCCTGAGAATTTTTTAACCGATGCAAGGCCATTCTCTGCGAGTACATTGAGCTCAACCTCAATCCCTGATGGAGTCCACACACTGACATGCTTTACATCCTCAAAAAGAGATGCTACTGCTCCAACAGCTGAGGCTGAGGCTGCTGTGCCTGTTGTTATACCTCTTCTCAGCCACCCTGAGTGAGTGAGGATAAAAAGCCCGGACTCAATTCTCTTTCTGACCTCTTTATGACCTATCGTATCAGATTCTCTCCAAATCCATTCCTCAGGGTATGTGTAATGCTCAATCGGATCTCTCATAGGCAAGATTCACGAGAGCATTGAAAATCGCAACCGCAAGTGTCGAGCCTCCCCTCGTGCCAACTGTGGTTATTGATGGTACATCAAGCTCCCTGAGCATCTCCTTTGACTCTGCAGCATTTACAAAGCCAACAGGTGTGCCTATGACAAGTTTTGGCTTTATCCCCCTCATTATCAAATCGCAGACTGCTATAAGTGCAGAGGGAGCATTTCCAATTACAACAATGCTGTCATCAATCCTGTCCCTGAGACTGTATATTCCACTCATGGACCTTGTGAGCTTTTCATCATCTCCATGATCAACAGCAACAGAGATGTCTCCGCTGAATTTCCTCTTATTTATTCCAGCCAAGACCATCCTGACATCAACCACAACATCTGAGTTACCGAGAATGGCTCTGATTCCCTCCTGAACCGCATTTCCCTTAAAAATTATGAGATCTCTGATCCCAAGATCTCCAGTTGCTATAACGCACCTCTGAATCACCTTCCCTTCCGGAGTTTTCCCTTCGATGACCCTACTGACGATCTCATAGCTTCTTTTGACGATTTCATCTGCATCAAAAGTAAGATTTCCCATATCCTGCATTAACGCACCTCCAAACCATACTTTTTTGAGTATCCTCTGGGGGTTATCATGACATCCCCATCCACAATCGTTTCCGAGGATGGAACAATTATCAGGCTGTGCATATCAGCCATCTCCGAAATTTCATCGAGCCTAACAACCCTGATTACCTCTCCCTCTCTGCAAACATTCCTGGCAACACCAACATAGCAGTTCCCCCTGTATTCTCTGATTATCTCCACAGCTCTTTCAAGATTTGGTTTTCTCTTTCTGCTGGATGGGTTGTAGATTGCGATAACGAAATCACCTTCCAGAGCTTTTCTCAGCCTTTTTTCAATAATTTCCCATGGTGTGAGGAGATCGCTCAGACTTATGACAGCATGATCTCCGGCTACTGCAGACCCAAACAGAGGAGATGCTGCATTCAGTGCTGAAACACCCGGAACAATCTCCCAGTCCACATCAATCCCACTTCTATAGGTAATCTCCGCAACCAGGGGAGCAAGTCCATATATACTTGGGTCTCCACCGCTCACTAAGCAGACCTTGTTCCCATTCTGGGCGAGATCAATCGCCATCTTTACCCTCTCCACCTCTCTCCCCATTCCGCTCTCTATGAGTTCCCCTCCTGCAATATCCCTGACAAAATCCAGGTATCTACTGTGACCTATCACATAGTCTGCTGTCTCAAGAACCTTCTTTGCCTTCAGTGTCAGAAGTTCCCTGCATCCCGGTCCAATTCCAACCACATAAAGCTTACCTTGCGATTGCAACTGTCACGCCTCCATAAACTCTCTTTCTCAAAACAAGCTCCTTCTTTCTTGAAAAATAAAGAGCACATGCCTCACTCACACCTTTCAATCCCACCATCCCGGCCTTTGATGGCGACTCCACTTTGGCTTCATTTATCTCATCCCTGCTCAGGAACATCAGGGGTCTTTTGAAGTGATCGGCGGCCTTCACGATCTCTCCGTTATCTTTTTTCCCATCCCATGTTGATATCACTCTTATGTCATCTCTGCAGGCTCCAACTTCATCCAGGGCTTTTTCAATTGCCCTGATTATTTCTCCGGCCATTGCATTCTTTCTGAAACCAACTCCAACACTTAAGCCATCTTCAAACTCCATTGCAGTCGTTACAACAGCCCTCATTCCGAGCTCTTCAAGTCTCAGGGCTAACCTGTTTCCCCCGTGATGTCCCCCTGTAATAGGAACCGCATACCTCATCTCCTTATCAACAACCACCACAGCTGGATCGACCCATTTATTTCTCAGGATGCGGCATATACCCCTCACAACAATCCCGGATGCCATTAAAGCGACAATGCCATCGTAATCTGCAATATCTTCCCACACATCTTTTCTGTATATCATCACCTCTCCCTTCAGGAAATCCGCTATTTTTCTCAGCTTTTCAATATCCTTCTCAAACCCAACTACTGCGATGCGTATAGTACCGACCTCCCGGCAGATCTTATCGCTTTCCCGATTATAATAGTTGCAGTTTTTCTGATATTTGCCCTTTCAACCTTCTCGGCTATATCACCAAGAGTGCCCTCAATCACAGCTTCATTCCTTCTGCTTGCCTCATAAACAACAAAGGCAGGCTCATCAAATCCCCTTATTCTGCCAACCCTCTCCGCAATATCCCTGATTTTATCCACACCCAGCAGTATGACAAGGGTTGAATTTGTCCTTGCAAATTCCTCAATTTCATCCTTCTCAAGGGTCTTTCCTGCAGGTCTTGTTATGACAACGCTTGGAATGTCAGGAGAGGTTAGCTCAGCCTTAAGAGCTGAGGCAGAAGCAAAGATGCTGCTGACTCCAGGCACGATCTCAACCTCAATTCCTCTCCTTCTGAGCTCGTGGATCTGCTCGTTTACAGCGCCATATATGCTTGGATCTCCACTCTGAAGTCTAACAACAAGCTTTCCATCCCTTACGGCTTTCTCGATTATGTCGGCTATTTCTTCGAGG